>NZ_RZPF01000067.1:0-13775 GCF_004022735.1 Mesorhizobium sp. M7A.F.Ca.AU.001.01.1.1 | reverse complement strand
GTCCAGGACATCACGACAGCCCTCTCCGGAGTGGCCGACTATGTCGTGCTCGCCGCGCTTCCGTCCGAGAAGAGCGGCCCAGGCGACGCCGCCAAGACACCAGGGATACTCCGGGCGCGATATATGCTCAGCGGCAGCGTCCAGAGATCCGGCAATGGGTTGAGGGTGAATGTCCAGCTCGTCGATGCCGCCGGCGGCCACCACGTCTGGGCCCAGAAGTTCGACGGCCACTCCGAGAACGCGCTCGAATTCCAGGACAGGATCGCACAATCTGTTGTTCTTGCCGTGATCCTCGAACTTCAACTGACCAACTGGAAGGTTCGAGACAAAAGCCCGCCAGGGATCCCTGAAGTGCGCAGGCTGGTGAACGAAGCCCTCATGAAATATTTTGAGATGACTCGGGACTCACTTTTGGTCGGGATAGAGCTTGCCGAGAGGGCCTTCTCGATAGGTCCCGACAATGCCCGTGCAAAGCGGACGCTCTCGATCGTGATATCCATGGGCGTGGCGTTTGGTGCGCTGCCTCGGGGGCGTGGGGTGATCGAGCGTGCGGTCGAGCTTGCGGAAGCCGCAGTACGGGCGGTACCGGACGATGAAATTGCCCGATGTATTCTGTCGTTCGCTCTCGAAAGTTGCGGTCGCATCGACGAGGCGATCGCCGAATGCCGCCACGCGATCAGCCTCAACCCAAGCTACCCAACTGGCCACGGCGATATTTCGATGCTCTTTGCGTTGCGCGGACAGGTCGACGAAGCGGTGCGTGAGGCCAACGAAGCAATCCGGCTCGGAACGCACGATGTCATCGACTTCTGGCGCCACCACGGCCTGGTTGTGGCGCTCTTCGCTGGCGGAGACAACCAGCGGGCGCTCGAAGCCGCCCGCAAAGTAGTCAGGACAAAGCCTGGCTTCGTTCGCGGCGCCCTTTATTGGGCCGCGACCGCATCGGCCACCGGAAATAACGAAGAAGCGTCCCGGGCCATCCACCATTGCCTGTCACAACTTCCGCATCTCAATCTGAGCAACGTCTGCCCTGGCTTTGTGCCGCGCTATGTAAAGGATCATCATCATTCCCGGTTCCTTGAGATGCTGTCGAGGGCTGGCCTTCCCAGTTCCTAGCCACATCGTTGGCGCAGACACCGTCATACGAAGCTGGAGGGTTCCGTCCTCCGCCCAGGCATCGAAAGCAGACGACGCGTTGGCAATTCCGGCCAGGTCGACCTATACGCTACCCTGCGATTGAGGTATTCGACGCCCCACGCCGTGGCGCCGGCCAGTCATCCGCCGATTTGCGGCTTGGGCCTATCATGGCGCGTGATAGAGCCCGTACGACGCGATCCAACCTGTTGAAGTTACGAAACATGCAAGATTATCAAAGGTTAAGGGTAGCCATAGCGCCCATGATGGACTGGACGGACCGGCATTGCCGGTTCTTCCACCGTCAGCTGACGAGCCATGCGCTGCTTTACACCGAGATGGTGGTGGCCGACGCCGTCATCCATGGCGCACGCGAGCGTCTGCTCGGCTTCGATGCGTCAGAACATCCGGTCGCGCTGCAGCTCGGCGGCTCGGATCGCGAAAAACTTGCCGAGGCGGCGCGCATCGGCGAGGCCTTTGGCTATGACGAGATCAACCTCAATGTCGGCTGTCCGTCAGACCGCGTCCAGTCGGGCACGTTCGGCGCCTGCCTGATGAAGGTGCCGGACCTCGTTGCCGGCTGTGTCGCGGCGATGAAGGCGGCGGTGACAATTCCCGTGACCGTCAAATGCCGCATCGGCGTCGACGAGCAGGATCCGGAGCCGGCCCTCGATGCGCTGGCGGATGGGGTTTTCGACGCCGGCGCCGACGCATTGTGGGTGCATGCGCGCAAGGCGTGGCTGGAAGGGCTGAGCCCCAAGGAAAACCGTGACATCCCGCCGCTCGATTACAACAGAGTTTATCGGTTGAAGGCTAGAAAACCTAACGAATTCATTGGCATCAATGGCGGCATTCAGACGATCGAAGAGGCGTTGGCGCATCTCGACCATGTCGATGGCGCCATGCTTGGCCGCGCCGCCTACCACACACCCGGCATTCTGGCTGGCGTCGATGCCGCTTTCTACGGCGTCCAGTCCGAGCCGTTCGATTTCGCCGCGCTGATCGATACAATGGCGGACTATGCGGCACGTCATATCGAGCTGGGTGGGCGGCTTGGACATGTCACCCGCCACATGGTCGGACTGTTCCATGGCTTGCCCGGCGCGCGCCGCTACCGGCAGATCCTGTCCACCGACGCGACAAAACCCGGCGCCGGCCCGGACGTGCTGAAGGCGGCTTTCGCGGCCGTCGAGCTCGGCGGAGCGGCAGCCGAAGCGGCTTGAGATTCAGGGATCAGTCCCTGAGGATCATGCGGTCGCCGCGCACGTCAAAACCCGACAATGAACCGATGAAGTTCATGCCGAGCAGGCTCTGGCTGAGCATGCCGGGTGCGGCGATCATCACCGACATATCCCTGCGCGTGATGCCGCCGATCGCAATCTGATCGGTTTTCACGGCCGCGGCGCGTGCCATGCCGTTGGCGGTCGAAACCGGTATGGTGTAGTTGAGCGCCGCTGGATTGAATCCGGCGGCTTGTGCGTCTTCGGACGTCAGCACGGTGCTGGTCGCGCCGGTATCCACCACGGCCCGGACCGGGTTGCCGTTGACCAGGATGCGCGCTTCGAAATGGCCGTTGTCCGCCTTGTCGAGCGTCACCGTGGCGTGGCCGTCCTCGACGCCAAGCGCAAGCGGACTGCCGGGAACAAGGCCCGCGGTCACCCGGCTGGCGACATCCTGCAGCTCATAGCGGTACTGATAGCCGGCGATCAGCGCGAGCGCGATGGCCGCCCAGGCGCCTAAGTTGCGGGCCATGGCGCCCAGGGGTCGGCCCGAGCGAAGCAGGCCGGCGCCGATAAGGGCGCCAAAGGCGCCGAGCCAGATCAGCCGGCTGAAATCGTTGTTCTCCACGCCGAGGGTGCTGCCGGCGGAATCGTTGAGCATGAGCAGGACTGCTCCCACCCCGATCGCGGCCATCAATATCCAGAACAACCGGCTCATCCGCACCTCACGACAGCGCGTCGCGTTCGCGCGCCATGCGGGTGCGGCGCGTTTCCCGGCGCGGCCGGCGCTCGACCGTTTCCAGCCGGGCCGGCAATTCAGCCATGACGCTGCGGCGCGTTTCCGGCGTCATCCCGATCCAGGCGCCGATTTCCTCGCGCGTGCGGCCGCACCCGAAACAGAAGCCGGTTTTCATGTCGATCGAACAGACCAGGATGCACGGGGATTCGATGGCCGTCATGACTTTCTCTTGGGCTTCCATCCGCAATCCCTTGTTCCACCTCCACATGGTGCAACGGCAAAGCCAATGCAAGCCCTCGCGATTGCGCCCTTCGGGGCCGGCTTTGCGGCAAATGCAGGCCCATCATCCCAGAGGTTGTGCCAACCCCGCAAGGCGGCTATGCCGCTTACCAAATCCAGGGAATGATCGATAACAAGATGACCAGCGCACTGCCTTTCGACGATTTTCGCAACCTGTTGGCCAATCTGCCGGCGGCCGACACGGCAG
The DNA here is from genome assembly GCF_004022735.1 of Mesorhizobium sp. M7A.F.Ca.AU.001.01.1.1. Lineage (NCBI taxonomy): Bacteria > Pseudomonadati > Pseudomonadota > Alphaproteobacteria > Hyphomicrobiales > Phyllobacteriaceae > Mesorhizobium > Mesorhizobium sp. M7A.F.Ca.AU.001.01.1.1. Next base: position 10,195 of record NZ_RZPF01000067.1, on the reverse strand, counting down.
CCGAGACCCGCGTGCGCACGCTGTTTGCCAAGGCCGAACCGGGCAATTCGCTTGGCCGCATCGAGGACATCGCCGCCTGGCTGGCCGCCTGGAGCGGGCGGGCTCCGCCCGCGGTGACAAGACCGCTGATGGCGGTCTTTGCCGGCAATCACGGCGTCACGCGCCACGGCATTTCGCCACGGCCGGTGGCGGCGACCGCCAACGCGGTCGAACTTTGCGCCGCCGGAGGTGCCGCGATCAACCAGATCTGCATTGCCTACGATCTCGGGCTTAAGGTTTTCGATCTTGCCCTGCACATCCCGACCGCCGACATCACCGAAGAGGCCGCGCTTGACGAGCGTGGCTGTGCCGCCACCATGGCCTTCGGCATGGAAGCGATCGCCGGCGGCACCGATCTTTTGTGTCTCGGCGATCTCGGCGTCGGCAACTCCACCGTCGCCGCCACCCTGTTTGCGGCGCTGTTCGGGGGCGGGGGCGCCGACTGGGCCGGCCCGGGGTCAGGCGCCGATACGGCGATGCAGGCACGCAAGGCGGACGTGGTCGATGCGGCGCTGGCTTTTCATGGCGGCCATCTCGGCGACCCGCTCGAGGCGCTGCGCCGGGTCGGCGGCCGGGAATTCGCGGCGATCGCCGGTGCCATTCTGGCCGCGCGGATGCAGAAGATCCCGGTGCTGCTCGACGGATTGGCGGCGACGGCAGCCGCAGCGGTACTGCATGGCGTCAATCCCGCCGCGCTCGACCATTGCCTGCTGGCCAGCCTGTCGCCGGAACCCGCGCATGCACGCGCCGCCCAACGGCTCGGCTTGCGCCCGTTGCTTGATCTGGGCATCAGCCATGGCGAAGGGGCAGGGGCCGCCCTTGCAGCGGGTCTGGTCAAGGCCGCCGCGCTGACCAGTTCGGGCATGGCTGCGGCGGTACGCGGTTAGGGCTTGAGGTATTACCGCCGTCGAGCCGCCACCGCCGCGGTCGGCAATGCTGGCAATTCCTCCATCACCCGGCTCAGCGGGAAGATGGCGATCGCCTCGGTGCCTTCGCGCAGCTTGGAATGAAGTTCGAACTCGCCGCCATGCATTGCGAGCAGCCCTTGCACGATCGGCAGGCCAAGCCCGGTGCCTTGCTCGGCGCTCTTGATGGCGATGGAGCCCTGGCCGAAGGCGGAAAGCACGATCGGGATCTCATCTTCCGGTATGCCCGGGCCATTGTCCTTGATCGAAATGTATTGTCCGCCGCCCGCCGTCCAACCGACACGGACGCGGATTTCGCCGCCGGTGGCGGTGAATTTTATCGCGTTCGACAGAAGGTTGAGCGTGATCTGCCGCACGGCCCGTTCATCGGCGAACAGCCGAGGCAGCTCGTGCTCGAAATCCTGGACGACACGGATATCCTTGTTGCGCGCTCTCAACTCCATCATGTGACAGCAGTCCTCGACGATACCAAGCAGCATCACCGGCTCTTCATTGAGCTGGTAGCGGCCGGCCTCGATGCGTGACAGGTCGAGAATCTCGTTGATCAGGTCGAGCAGATGCTGGCCGGATTCGTGCACGTCATGGGCGTAGTCACGATAGGTGGGATTGCTCATCGGTCCCAGCACCTCGTTCGACATCACCTCGGAAAAACCGAGAATGGCGTTGAGCGGCGTGCGCAATTCGTGGCTCATCGAGGCGAGGAACCGCGATTTCGCCAGATTAGCGTCCTCGGCCCGCCGCCGCGCTTCGTCCGACATCGATTTCGCCGTCTCCAGTTCGGCGATCAGCGCATCCTTTTCGGAGCGGAACGACAGCATCATCAGGGACGAGTGGTTCAGATGACGGGCCACATAGGCGAAAAACGGCAGCGACACGACCAGCAGCGCGGCCATGATCGCCTCGACCGGCATCCATAGCTTGGCGCCGGCATAGGCGTAGAGCGCCACGGGAACGGCAAAGGTCGCCAGCAGCGCGCCCCGCAGAGACGAGGTCATCACCGCGGTCGCCGCCATGGCGAACAACAGCACCACGGCCTTGACGATGTGGAACGGATCGACCTCGCAGACGCTGCAGCCAAGCCACACGAACCAAGCCCAGCCGAGACCGCACAGGAAATGGCCGATCAGGAATTCCCGCCGTGCTTGCAAAGGGTTGAGCTCGGAAGCTTCAGTGCGCTCGATGCGCCGCGCCATGACGGCAACGATAGTGTAGCAGGTTAGCGTGAACAGCGCCCAAAGCCCGATCTCATTGCCGATTCCGGCCAGCCGGCCACCCGCGGCAATCGCCAGCACGAGAAGCGGGATGGCGATGGCGCCGCTTGTCATCGCTCGGGCATGCAGCTTCAGCAGTTCGCGATCGAAATCGGGATTGCCGGCCTGCTGCGAAAGACGGTCACGCGTCTTGCGCACCGCGCGCGCGACATCGCTGTTGCGATGGCGTTTCCTGCGGTCCACAATGAACTTGTCCGCTGTGTTCGAGCGTTGCAAGGGCATCAAAACTTCAATTTATGCGAGCAGCGGTTTCCAAGTGTTAAGCTACGTTCGAATGATTAACCAACCGTTTGCCATATGAGCCGTTCATGGTCGCCGAGGCCGCGCCGGCGATACGTTGCGCGCCCCAGAAGCCTGTGGCGCCGGCTGGTGGATTACGGGCTTGCCGTCATCATCCTCGGACTGCTGATCCTGCTGGCGGCCCGCCTCGACCGGGTGGAGACACGCAAGACGCAAGGCGTGGCAATCATCAACGACGGCGATTCGATCACGCTTGGCACCGAGCGTATCCGCATGCGCGGCATCGATGCTCCGGAATATACGCAGACCTGCCGCAAGAACGGCGCGGACTATTCCTGCGGCACGCTTGCGCGTCAGTCGCTCGTTCGCCTGATCGCCGGCAAGCCCGTCTCTTGTACCGGCTGGCAGCGTGATCGTTATGGCCGGCTGCTCGGCGACTGCACCGCCGGCGGCAAGGATCTCAACCGCGCGCAGGTCGAGGCGGGCTGGGCGGTTGCCTATGGCGACTTCGAGAGCGAGGAAGCCATCGCCCGCGCGGCAAAGGCCGGCATCTGGGCGGGAACGTTCGATCAGCCGCAGAATTGGCGAGACAGCCATCACGGCGAAGTCGTCGAGAAGAAGCACGGCACACTGGCGTCGATCGGCGATGCCGTGCGCGAGATTTTTCGCTTCTGGTGATGCGCATCCTGGAACTGGAACCGAGGACGAACAGGAGGATGGAATGAAGCTCTTCGACGGTGGCCGGGCGCCCAATCCAAGGCGGGTCCGCGTTTTCCTGGCCGAGAAAGGCATCGAGGTTCCGCAGGTGCCCATCGATATGGGCGCGTTGGAACACAGGCAACAGGCGGTCAGCTCGCGCAACCCCTTGCAGCGTCTGCCGGTGCTGGAGCTCGACGACGGCACCGTCATCACCGAATCCGTCGCCATCTGCCGCTATTTCGAGGAGCTGCATCCCGAACCGGCCCTGTTCGGGCGTGGCGCACTCGGCAAGGCGCAGGTCGAGATGTGGCAGAGGCGGATGGAATTCAATTTGCTCAGCTGCGTCACGCAGGCCTTCCGGCACATCCATCCGGCCATGAAGGAATGGGAAATCCCGCAGGTCCCTGAATGGGGTGAGGCCAACAAGCCGAAGGCCGTGGCGTTCCTCAGGCTGCTGGACGGCGAACTGGGCAGCCGGGAGTTCATCGCCGGTGACAGCTATTCGATCGCCGACATCACCGGCCTGATCGCTGTCGACTTCATGAAGCCGGCACGCATCAAGGTACCGGATGAGTGCGCGAATGTGTTGCGCTGGCATCAAGCCGTTTCCAGCCGGCCGAGCGCATCAGCCTGAGAATGACTGCCGAACTCGAAAACCTCGTCGCCAGGGTCCGCGCCTGCCGCATCTGCGTGGAAAATCCGGCCGGCAAGCCGTTGCCGCATGAGCCGCGACCAGTGCTGCGCCCATCATCCACCGCCCGGATCCTGATCGCCAGCCAGGCGCCCGGCACCAAGGTGCATCTGTCGGGCATGCCGTTCACCGACGCTTCCGGCGACCGCCTGCGCAGCTGGCTTGGCGTGACGAGCGACGAATTCTACGACATCGAAAAATTCGCAATCGTCCCGATGGGCTTCTGCTTTCCCGGCCAGGATGCCAAGGGGGGAGATCTGCCGCCGAGGCGCGAATGCGCGGCGGCCTGGCGCGCACCTTTGATGGCCTCTATGCCACGGATCGATCTGGTGCTGACGATCGGTATCTACGCGCAGTCCTGGCACATGGGTGCGGCGCGCCGGCCCTCACTGACGGAAACGGTCATGGACTGGCGCTCCATCTGGGAGAATTCCATCGGTCCGAAAGTGCTGCCGCTGCCGCATCCCTCGTGGCGCAACACGGGCTGGCTGAAGAAGAATCCGTGGTTTGAAATGGATTTGCTGCCTTTTCTGCGTTCGGAAATCCGCTATCGCCTCGGCTGACCTTTCAGCAAGAAATCACTCGCTTTTTGCCCGATCAGCAGAATTTCTTTCTTGTGAAAGGCCTGGATAAGGCAGAGTATAGGCATTCTATTCCCTTGGGAGCACGATATGGATCGCCTCGATAGAAAAATTCTCCGCCTCTTGCAGGAGGACGCGACACTCGCGGTCGCCGATGTCGCCAAGAAAGTCGGGCTGTCGACGACGCCTTGCTGGAGACGCATCCAGAAGCTCGAGGAAGAGGGCGTCATCAAGCGGCGCGTTGCCATTCTCGACCATGAAAAGGTCAATGTGCGCGTCACCGTCTTCGTGTCGATCCGCACCAATTCGCATAGCCATGAATGGCTGCGGCGTTTCTCGGAAGTCATCCAGGAGTTTCCCGAGGTGGTCGAGTTCTACCGCATGAGCGGCGACGTCGATTATCTCCTGCGCGTCGTGGTGCCCGACATCGCGGCCTATGACGCCTTCTACAAACGGCTGATCGCCAAGATCGAAATCCGTGATGTGTCGTCGTCCTTCGCCATGGAGCAGATCAAGTACACGACCGAAATCCCGCTCGACTACATGGTTCTGGACAAGGAATCGGGTGCCAACGCTGCCTGAGCTGAACGTCACATAAAGTCGTCCCGCTTAGTTCTTCTTTTTGTTGAGGAAACTCCAGGGTGAGTTCACCGGCAGCGTGATCGTATCCGGCACGGTCTCGACGCTCACCACATCTGCCTTGCGCACGCTGTAGCCAGACTGGATGATGCTGACGCCGTCGAGGATGAACAGCTGGCTCTTCTCCATGTCCGGCTTCAGCGCGCCGGTGACCGCTACAGGCTGATAGGCCTCGGACATCTTGTAGGGACGGGCCGGCGTAACCAAGACAATCTGGTTGGGCGGCGGCGTCGGCATGTGACTGCAGGCACCCGTCCAGGGTACCAGCAGGAACTGGTAGACAAGATCACCGTCGCGATCGACCGGCAATGCGTAGCCGGCTAGCTGAATGCTTTTGTCCTGAAGATTGACGGACAGCGTTTCGCCATGGTCGGGCAATTTTGCCGCGATCATCGGCAGCCCGACGTTTTCGGCGGCGGATTGCGTAGCCGGACGCAGATCCTTCCAGAATATGTGCGCAGTCTCGGCCGAGGCATCGGCGGCAGCGGACACAAACAAAGCGGCAGCGAGCGCCAGGGTTGATTTTAGAGGATTGCTCATCGGCCGCTTCCTTTGAGCCTCAAGTAAAGACGCCGCTGCCAAAGACGTCAACGCTCGAGGCGCATCACATGTCGGCAGCCACTTCACATGTCGGCGAGATCCTGACATGGCGGAACGCGCGCCGTCAGCCTTTCCTGGCGGCGATCCGCGCGAGCGTCTTGGCATTGGTCAGCTCCCTTACGGCGTCCTTGCCGATCCAGCGCGCCGTCTTGTCTGCCGACTGCGCCAGTCGTTCGGCGACAGCCAGGGCGGCACCGTGCATGTTCATCGATCGCTTACCGATCGACCGAAGCGCCCAGTTCACGGCTTTCTTCACGAAATTGCGGCTGTCGTTCGCGTGCGTTTCGATGATCGGCAGGAAGGAGAGGAAGGTCGCCCCTGGCTCCTGCTTCCGGTGGACGACAGACCAGGCCATCATGGCGAAGGCCGTGCGCCGAACGAACTCCCGCTCGTCGGCCGCAAACTCGGCGATCAGTTCTTTCCAGGCGTCCGTATCGACAAAGAGATCCGAGACGCCGTCGACGATGTCCCAGGAGTCGAAACTCGCCGCCCATCGTCTTGCATCTCCAGCAGAAAACCGTTTCGGGTCAGCCGTGACGGAGGCAATGAACTGCGCCTCCATGATGCCGCTGTCCCATAGCTCGAAGGCGCGCTCGTGGTTGCGTTTGATCGTCCGCGCGATCTGCCGCTGCATGCCGTGCGAGATGCCAAGTGCACGGTCGATCTTGATGCCGTAGCGCAACATGCCGAGGCGGTTCTGCTCGGATCCGATGGCGCGAAGATGGGCGACGATTTCCGCGGCACTGGATTGAGGCGAGAGCTCTGCCACGGCAGAGACCTATTTTTCGAGACGGGCGAGCAGCGAGGACGTGTCCCAGCGCTTGCCGCCCATCGCCTGCACATCCTTGTAGAACTGGTCGACGAGTGCGGTGACCGGCAGTCTGGCGCCATTGCGGTCGGCCTCGGCCAGGCAGATGCCGAGATCCTTGCGCATCCAGTCGACGGCGAAGCCGAAATCATATTTGCCGGCGTTCATCGTCTTGTGGCGGTTCTCCATCTGCCAGGAGCCCGCGGCGCCCTTGGAAATCACCTCGATCACCTTCTCGATGTCGAGCCCGGCCTTCTTGCCGAAATGGATGCCTTCGGCCAAGCCCTGGACGAGACCGGCTATGGTGATCTGGTTGATCATTTTGGTGAGCTGGCCGGCACCGGCCGACCCCATCAAGCCGACCATGCGGGCAAAAGCGTCGATGACAGGCTTCGCTTTGTCGAAAGCGTCCTGCTCGCCGCCGACCATCACGGTCAGCACGCCGTTCTCGGCGCCGGCCTGGCCGCCCGAGACCGGCGCATCGAGAAACGAAAACCCGCCGGCTAGCGCCGCCGCCGCCAGCTCGCGAGCGACCTCGGCCGAGGCGGTGGTGTTGTCGATGAAGACCGAACCCTTCTTCATCGATTTGAAGGCGCCTTCCGGACCGGTCGTCACCGAACGCAGATCGTCGTCATTGCCGACACAGGAGAACACAAAATCCTTGCCCTCGGCGGCCTGCGCAGGGGTCGCCGCCAGGCTACCGCCATGCTGGCCAACCCATTGCTCGGCCTTGGCCTTGGTGCGGTTGTAGACGGTGACGTCATGGCCGCCCTTGTTCTTCAAGTGTCCGGCCATCGGATAGCCCATCACGCCAAGACCGAGAAATGCCACAGATGCCATGAGCTTGCCCTTCAGAATGGAAACGGAATTTGCTGCGAAAGCTCTAGGCTCTGCGCTCAATTCGTCAAGACGCGTATAGCCTGATCGACTGGTGCAGCCGAATCGAAAATCGTCAGCGTTTCAGGTGAACGGTGATCCGGCGCTCGATCCATTCGACGCCATGCCGCAATATCTCGACCATCACCAGATAGACGAGGGCGACCCAGATATAGGCCTGGATGTCGAACGAGTTGGCGAAGGCGAGCTTGGCATTGCCCATCAGATCGTAGACCGTGATGATGGCGACGATGGCGGACGCCTTGACCATCAGGATCAGTTCGTTGCCATAGGGCCGCAAGGCGACGATCAAGGCTTGCGGCAGGATGATCTTGCGCAACGTCTGCAGCTTATGCAGGCCAAGCGAGGCCGCCCCTTCCCATTGCCCTCTTGGCACGCTCTCTATGGCGCCGCGCAGAATCTCCGCCTGGTAGGCGGCCGTGTTGAGCGCAAAGGCAAAGACGCCGCAATTGAACGCGTCCTTGAAAAAATCCCAGAGGCCGACCGACTGGAGTTCGACGCGGAACGAGCCCAATCCGTAGTAGACCAGATAGGTCTGGACCAGCAGCGGCGTGCCGCGGAAGAAATAGACGTAGCAATAGGCGAGGCCGGACAGGATCCGGTTGCTGGACATGCGCCCGTAAGCGACGGGCACCGACAGGATCGCGCCGAGTACCATCGATATGGAAACCAGCGCCAGCGTGACCCCAAGCCCGCTCAGATAAGCCGGCGCATATTTGGCAAAGAAATCAGGATTCCAGGCAAGGAAGAGATAGCTGACGATGCCGATTCCGAACAAAATCCATAGGCCCACCAGCGCGTAACCGGCGATACGCCTGCGCGGCCAGCCGCGCGCCCGTGGCGGCGGACGTTCGACCATGGTGGCCGTGGCGCTCATCGCTGCGCCTCCCGCCGGCCAAGCGAGCGCAGGATCGCATTGGTGGCGAAGGACGACAGGACGGCCAGGCCAAGAAAGACCAGCGAGGCGACGCCGAAGAACAGGAAAGCGTGCTTGGTGACGCGGGCCGCAATGCTGGCATTGCGCAGCGTCTCGGCCAGGCCGACGACCGACACCAGCGACGTGTCCTTGAGCAGGCTGAGCCAGCAGTTCTCCAGTCCAGGAAACGCGATGCGCAGCAGTTGCGGCACGATCACCTTGCGCATGGTCAGCCAGTTCGAAAGACCGATGGCATAGCCGCCCTCATACTGGCCTTTGGGAATGGCGCGGAAGGCGGAAAGGAAAACCTCACTGGCATAGGAGGAGAAGATCAGTGCAAGCACGATCATGCCGGCGACAAAGCTGTTGACGTCGATGGTGACGTCAGGCCGGAAATACCTGACGAGATGCTGCAGCAGGATCGGCATGCCAAAAAAGAACAGGAAGAGCGTCACCAGTTCTGGCAGGCCGCGAAAGACGGTGGTGTAGATGTTGGCGGCAAGGCGCAGCGACGGTTCTTCGGACTGCTTGGCGAGTGCAATGAAAAAGCCGATCGTCAATCCGATGGGCAGCGTGGCAAGCGCCAACGCAATGGTGATCAGTGCGCCATAGGCAATATCGTCAAGCCAGCCTTCAGGTCCCCAACTGAGAAGTGTCCATATGCTCTGGGCTGGCATCGACCGGTCTTATCCTCACGGCATTCCCAAGACGAATAGAAAGACGGCGGGGAAATTCCCCGCCGTCTTGACCTGGCTTATCAGGACTCGGCGCCGTAGACGTCGAACTTGAAATACTTGTCGTTGATTTCCTTGTATTTTCCATTGGCGCGAATGGCGGCGATGGCCGAATTGAGCTTGTTGACCAGGTCGGTTTCGCCCTTGCGTACGGCAATGCCGGCACCAGGCCCGAAAATCTCGACCGGCTGCGGCGAAGGTTGGCCGAGGATCTTGCAGCAGGCGCCGTCAGGCGAGTCCAGAAACTGCTGCAGCACGACGATATCGTCCTCGATGGCGTCGAGACGACCATTGGCAAGATCGGCCTGCTCCTCGGGGCTGCTCGGATAGCCCTTCACGGTGCTGTCGGTGTAGGTCTTCGAGGCATAGTTGAAATGCGTGGTGGTGGTGGCGACGCCGATGGTCTTGCCGGCGAGATCTTCCTTGGTCACGCCTTTCAGCGTGCTGTCCTTCGGCACGGCGATCGCCGAGGGCGTGTTGTAGTATTTGTTCGAGAAGTCGACCTTCTCCTTGCGCTCCGGCGTGATCGACATCGAGGCGACGATGGCGTCGAATTTACCGGCCTGGAGGGCTGGAATGATGCCGTCCCAATCCTGGGCGACGAAGGTGCACTTGACCTTCATCTCATCACAAAGCGCCTTGGCGATGTCGATATCGAAGCCCACGAGCTGGCCATCGGCGGTAAGGTTGTTGAAGGGCGGGTAGGCGCCTTCGGTGCCGATCCTCAGGGTCTTTTCCTGGGCCTGGGCGACGCCGAGCGTCAGCAGCGCGGCCGAAGCGGCAAGCGCGATACGCAGTGAAATACGCATGATGGTCCTCTCTTTATGGTCCCGGCCGTCGTTCCGAACGGCTCTGTGGGGCGGTGCTTTTGACCGCCCGCTGGCGCGATACTCCCACTCTTTCCAAGAAAAAAGCAACTGCAAAACCATAAAAATGGGCAAGGCTATTCTGCCGTTGCGTCAGCGCTCAAGCAACGAGCCCGGTGGTGCGCTCGATGAAGTCGGCTATCGATTTTGCATCGTCGAGATCGAATACCGGCAGCAGCTCGCCTTCAATGGCAAAATCGGCGGCGACAGCGACGATGTTGGGATCCTCCGCCGAAAGCGGCGGGCGGTCCTTCGCATCCAGCCGGCGGGGTTCGATCTTGCTGTGGG
>NZ_RZPF01000680.1:0-3576 GCF_004022735.1 Mesorhizobium sp. M7A.F.Ca.AU.001.01.1.1 | reverse complement strand
TGGTGATCTCGATGCGCGGATAGATGCGGCGGATTTCACGAATTGCCGGCACCGCCAGCTCGATTGCCGGCGCGGTCACGGCACCCAGGAAAACCGAACCACCCTTGCCCGCCTTGAGCTCGGAAATCTCGCGGTCGACCTCGCGCATCTCCAGCAGGATCGAGCGCGCGCGCCTGGCCAAAGCCTTGCCGTATGGCGTCAAGGTGATGCCGCGCGGCAGCCTCTCGCACAGCTTGACCTCCAGCACCGCCTCCATCTCCGCGATCATGCGCGAGGCCGCCGGCTGCGAAATGTTCAGAACCTGGGCTGCCGCGCTGACCCGGCCATGGTCGTCGAGCGCGACGATCATGCGCATGTGACGCAGACTGAGACCGCTGCGCAGCAGGGTTTCGCCATCGCCCGGTGCTTCTCTGTAACCATCTGAAGCTGTTGTCGGATTCGCTGGCCGCGCCATCGCTTTCCCTGCCTTCTGCTCGTGTACGACCGACATCGGGGTCAGCCCGTCACGTCGCAATACATATACCAACCATGATATAGCAACCATCAAAGATCGCATTTGACAGTTATGGCAAAGACCCACACCCTCCGCGCGTTCCAAGACGTGACGGTCGCCGACGAGAAAAATCGTATCGATTGAATCAGCGTCTCGGGGCCATGGGAGGATACCGGAGATCGATATGACGGCAGCGGTGCCTTGGCGCTTCTGCACGATTGCGCGGCCCGCGACCCCCGGGGTGCCGCGTCCATCAAACAGGGAGAGTTAAAGTGAAAATCATCAAGACACTGGCCGCCGTCGCGGCCCTTGGCATCGCTGCCATGACCTACTCGGCGCACGCAGCCGACAAGGGTCTCGTCGGCGTGCTGATGCCGACCAAGACCTCGCAGCGCTGGATCAATGACGGCGATGCCGTCAAGTCCCAGCTCGAGGCTCTCGGCTACACCGTCGACCTGCAATACGCGCAGGACGACATCCCCAACCAGCTCAGCCAGCTGGAAAACGAAATCACCAAAGGCCCGAAGGCGCTGATCATCGCTTCTATCGACGGCACCACCCTGTCGGATGCTCTGCAGAAGGCCGCTGACGCGGGCGTCGTCGTCGTCGCCTATGACCGCCTGATCAAGAAGACCGCCAATGTCGACTACTACACCACCTTCGACAATTTCGGCGTCGGCGTGATCCAGGCGAATTCGCTGGTCAAGGGCCTCAAGGAACGCTTCCCGAACACCAAGCCGTGGAACGTCGAACTGTTCGGCGGCTCGCCCGACGACAACAACGCCTTCTTCTTCTACAATGGCGCCATCTCCGTCCTGCAGCCGCTGATCGACGACGGCTCGATCAAGATCAAGTCCGGCCAGACCGGCATGGACAAGGTCGGCACGCTGCGTTGGCTCGCCGCCACCGCCCAGGCACGCATGGACAATCTGCTGTCGGCCAACTATTCGGATGGCAGCCGCGTCGATGGCGTTCTTTCGCCCTATGACGGCCTGTCGCGCGGCATCACCGCCTCGCTGCGCGCCGTCGGCTACGGCACCGAGGCTCAGCCTTGGCCAATCGTGACCGGTCAGGACGCTGAGACCGCTTCGGTCAAGCTGATCATCTCGGGCGAGCAGTACTCGACCGTGTTCAAGGACACCCGCGAACTGGCCAAGGCCACCGTCGAGCTCGTCGACAAGGTGCTCTCGGGCGGCAAGCCGGACGGACTCGATGAAAAGACCTACAACAACGACGTCAAGGTCGTTCCCTCGATCCTGTTGACGCCGCATGAAGTCGACAAGTCGAACTACCAGGCGCTGGTCGTCGACTCCGGCTACATCAAGGCCGACGAACTGAAGTAATCCCGGTTACAAAGTCAGGGGGTCCTGCGCAACGCAGGGCCCCTTTTCGTTCACCAGCGAGCCCGGTATTGTCACCGACCTCGCCGGCAATATTTGCCGAGCTCTCAAGGAGCGGTAGTCCCCATGGCCCCGACGATTTTGGAGATGCGCGACATCACCAAGACGTTTCCCGGCGTGAAGGCGCTGTCGAACGTCAATCTCAGCGTCGAGGAAGGCGAGATCCACGCCGTGGTCGGCGAAAACGGCGCCGGCAAGTCGACGCTGATGAAGGTGCTGTCGGGCGTCTATCCCTCCGGCACCTATGACGGCCAGATCATCTTCCAAGGCCAGGAATGCCAGTTCAAGGGCATCCAGGACAGCGAACACAAGGGTATCGTCATCATCCACCAGGAGCTAGCGCTGGTGCCGATGCTGTCGATCGCCGAAAACATCTTCCTCGGCAACGAGCACGCGAAATTCGGCGTCATCGACTGGGACGCCAACGAGGAGCGCACCAGTGCGCTGTTGAAGAAGGTGGGCCTTAAGGAGGACCCCAAGACGCTGATCACCAATATCGGCGTCGGCAAGCAGCAGCTGGTCGAGATCGCCAAGGCGCTGAGCAAGGAGGTCAAGCTCCTGATCCTCGATGAGCCTACGGCATCGCTCAGCGAAAAGGACAGCCAGGCGCTGCTTGACCTGCTGCTCGAATTCAAGCGGCAAGGCATGACCTCGATCCTGATCTCGCACAAGCTCAACGAGATCAACCGGGTCGCCGACAAGGTGACGGTGATCCGTGACGGGCGCACCATCGAGACGCTGGCCAAGAAGGACATCTCCGAAGACCGCATCATCACCTCGATGGTCGGTCGTTCCCTCGACGACCGCTATCCGCCGCGCGAGCCTGATATCGGCGAGATCGTGTTCGAGGTGAAGAACTGGTCGGTCTATCACCCGCTCCATGCCGAGCGGCAGGTGATCAAGGGTATCGACATCAATGTGCGCGAGGGCGAAGTGGTGGGCATTGCCGGGCTGATGGGCGCCGGCCGCACCGAATTCGCCATGAGCCTGTTCGGCCGCTCCTACGGCCGCCGCATCACAGGCGAGGTGCTGCTCAAGGGCAAGCCGATCGATGTGTCCTCGGTAAGCAAGGCGGTCCAACACGGCATCGCCTACGTCACCGAGGATCGCAAGACCTACGGGCTCAACCTCATCGACCATATCAAGCACAACATCACGCTGGCCAATCTCGGCGGCGTGGCCCGCCACAGCGTGATCGACGACATGCGCGAGCTCGCCGTTGCCAACGACTATCGCAAGAAGACCAATATCCGCGCTTCCAGCGTCTATCAGTTGACCGGCAATCTTTCCGGCGGCAACCAGCAGAAGGTGGTGCTGTCGAAATGGCTGTTCGCCGACCCGGACGTGCTGATCCTCGACGAGCCGACACGCGGCATCGATGTCGGCGCCAAGTACGAAATCTACACGATCATCGCGCGACTCGCCTCGGAGGGTAAGGCGATCGTGGTCATCTCGTCGGAAATGCCGGAATTGCTCGGCATCACCGACCGCATCTACGTCATGAACGAAGGGCGCATCGTGGGCGAAATGCCCGCCGCGGAAGCAAGCCAGGAAAAAATAATGCGCGCCATCGTTCGTGGAGAAGGAAAAGCAGCATGAGCACCGAAAGCGCCCCCGCCCCGCACGGCAATGTCGCCGAAGAGCAGCGCGCACGCATCGCCGTCTCGGCGCTGGCCACGAACC
>NZ_RZPF01000679.1:0-3581 GCF_004022735.1 Mesorhizobium sp. M7A.F.Ca.AU.001.01.1.1 | reverse complement strand
GCTTTTCCGTGACTTCGGCGGCGATGTCCTCCAGCTCTGCCTCGACCAGATCCGGCGCGATCTTCAGGAACACCGGCGGCTGGGCGCTTGCCGCGGCGCGCGCTGCCATGACCCGCGACAAGAGCTCGCCAAGCTGCTCACGCGCCTGCATGTTGCGCAGGCCCGGCGTGTTGGGCGAGGAGATGTTGACGGTCAGATAGCTGGCGTATTGCGCAAACCGGGCGACGCCGCGCTCATAGTCGCCGATGCGGTCGCTGCTGTCCTTGTTGGCGCCGATGTTGACGCCGACGATGCCGCCACGCCCCTTGCGCGCGGCAAGGCGCTTTTCGGCCGCCGCATGGCCTTCATTGTTGAAGCCCAATCGGTTGATCACCGCATCGTCGGCCGTCAGCCGGAAAATGCGCGGCTTCGGATTGCCGGCCTGCGCCAGCGGCGTGATCGTGCCGACCTCGGCAAAGCCGAAGCCCAGGCCAAGCAGCGCGTCGGGCACTTCGGCGTTCTTGTCATAGCCGGCCGCCATGCCGAGCGGATTGGGAAAATCGAGGCCGCAGATGCTGACCGTCAGCCTGTGGTCGCGGATCGCTGGTGCACCAACCGGAACGCCGCATCGCAAGGCCGCGATCGACAGGCCATGCGCGGTTTCCGGATCGAAGGCGAACAGCAGCTTCTGGCCGAGCCGGTCGAGCACGCTCATTGCCCCTCCAGTGCCGGGAACTGGTGCACACCATCGGAGCCAAGCGGCAGTGGCCGGACCCACAGCACAGCCTTGAGGCCGAGCGGACCATAAAGATGCGGAAACAGCGCACCGCCGCGCGAGACCTCGTATCTCAGCGCAGCACCCAGGCTGGCGCCGTCGATGGCGACCAGCAGAAGGTCGGTCTGGCCGGCAAAGTGCTTTGCCGCCGTTTCCTTGACCTGCGCCGCCGTGGAGAAGTGGATGAAGCCGTCTGCGACATCAATCGGCGCGCCGGTGAAGCGGCCATGCGTTTCGGCCTCGCGCCAAAGCGCCTGCGGGGTTATCTTGTAGATAATCTGAGACATGGTTGCGCTATAGAGCAGTTCCAGGAAAAGTGTGAAACGGTTTTCCCGGGAAAAGCGCATAGCGCTTTCCCTTGGGAATTGCTTCAAAAGATTCCGAACCAGCCATTCGGGAAAGGCCACGCCAAGGGTCTTCCCCATTTCCGGCGCAAACATGCGATATCTGAGGCCTTTGCCATGGAGGACAACATGCGTCTGCAGCACATCTTGATCCCCGCCGCGCTCGTTTCGCTGGTCGCGGCTTCAGCTTATTCGGAAGAAACCGACCGCTACCGGCTGGAAAAGTCGGCCACCGGCTATATCCGCATGGACACCCAGACCGGCGCCATGTCGATCTGCGACGAACGCTCCGGCCAGCTCGTCTGCAAGATGGCGGCCGACGAACGCGCCGCTTTCCAGGACGAGGTCGACCGCTTGCAGACCTCGATGAAGGCGATGGACGAGCGCGTCACCAAGCTCGAGAATTCGCTCTCCGCCCGCCTCGAATCGAAACTGCCGAGCGAAGAGGATTTCAACAAGACGATGGGCTACATGGAGCGCTTCCTGCGCGGCTTCATGGGCATCGTCAGGGATATGGACAAGGACAACGGCGCCCAGCCCAATTCGCAGAAGACCTGAGCGTTTCAACCACGGGAGGCGGCGCACTGGCTTTGCCGCTTGAAAACAGCGCGCAGCCGCTCATAATCGTCCAGTTGAACCCGAAAAGCCAAAAATCATCGGGGATTCGGGGAGGGACATTTGCCGGCAGGCTATTCTTTCGTCATCGCCGACGATCACCCGCTGTTTCGCGGTGCGCTGCGCGAAGCGCTCGCCGGCATCGGCAATGTCGCCGCCATCCATGAAGCCGGCGATTTCGAGAGCGCCAAGGCGCTGGTCGTGGCCAACGAGGACGTCGATCTGGTGCTGCTCGACCTGTCGATGCCGGGCGCCAGCGGCCTCTCCGGCCTGATCTCGCTGCGTGGCATCCATCCGGCGGTGCCGCTGGTCGTGGTGTCGGCGCATGACGATCCGGCGACCATCAGGCGGGCGCTCGACCTCGGCGCTTCCGGCTTCATCTCCAAATCGGCCAGCATGGAAGAAATCCGCAGCGCCGTGCAATCGGTGCTTGCCGGCGATATTGCAGCACCCGTCGGCGTCGATCTCGGCATCGAGCGCGACCCTGAAATATCCGACCTGATCAAGCGGCTGCAGGCGTTGACGCCGCAGCAGACCCGGGTGCTCGGCATGCTGGCCGAGGGCCTGCTCAACAAGCAGATCGCCTATGAACTCGGCGTCTCCGAGGCCACCATCAAGGCGCATGTCTCCGCCATCCTGCAGAAGCTCGGCGTCGACAGCCGCACCCAGGCGGTGATCCTGCTGTCCAAGATCGGCAGCGACCCGCTGCAGCCGGCGGGTTAGACCCCTATTCCGCCGCCGGCGCCAGCGGCCTGACCCTGGCCATCATCGAGCGCAGTACCGCTGGTTTGAGCGGTTTGTTGATCACCGCAATCTCGAGCCCGCCGGCGGTCGTGCGCACCTCGTTGGAGCGGTCGGCGGTGACCAGCACGGCCGGCAGGGTGTCGCCATGGATCGCACGCAGCCTGACGACGAGTTCGAGGCCGGTTTCGCCGTCGAGATGGTAGTCGGCAAGGACGATGTCCGGGCGATGTATCTTCGCGGTCTCCAGATCCTTTGAACCGGACGCGGTGTCGACGTTGCAACCCCAGCCTTCGAGCAGGAGCCGCATGCCTTCGAGGATGCGGGCGTCGTTGTCGATGCACAGCACGTGCAGACCGGCCAGCGAGGCTGTCGCGCGGGCGGGAGCCCTGGCTTCGATCTCGCGTCGTGCCTGCACGGCCGCGACGGGCAGGATAACGGAGAATCGCGTGCCCTTGCCCGGACTGGAAAAGATGCGGATCTCCAGGCGCAACACCCGGGCGATGCGGTCGACGATGGAGAGGCCGAGACCGAGGCCCTCGGCCTCGCGCGCGCCCTCGTCGAGCCGGGTGAATTCGCGAAAGACGGTGTTCAGCTTGTCGCCGGCGATGCCGATGCCGGTGTCGATCACCTGGATCTCGGCCAATTCGCCGCGCCGCCTGACGCCAACCAGCACGCGGCCGCGGCGCGTGTATTTGATGGCGTTGGAGACGAGATTCTGGATCAGGCGGCGCAGCAAATTGCGGTCCGTCGTCACCGTCAGCGATGACGGCATGATGGTCAGCTCGAGCTTCTTTTCGGCGGCCAGCGGCCGGAAGTCGTTGCCGATCTGGCGCAGCAATCCGTCGAGGTTGAAGGCGGTGTCATCCGGCTTCATCGCGCCGGCATCGAGGCGGGAGATGTCGAGCACGGCGCCGAGAATGGTCTCGACGGATTCCAGCGAGGATTCGATGTTCACGGCCGCCTTGCCGGCAGGTCCCTTGCCGGCCTTCTCGATCAGCGAGGAGCAATAGAGCCGGGCGGCGTTCAGCGGCTGCAGGATGTCGTGGCCGGCGGCGGCGAGGAAGCGCGTCTTGCCGAGATTGGCCTCCTCGGCCAGCATCTGTGCCTGCGCCAGTTCCTCATTG
>NZ_RZPF01000678.1:0-3586 GCF_004022735.1 Mesorhizobium sp. M7A.F.Ca.AU.001.01.1.1 | reverse complement strand
CCTATACGGTCTTCACGCTGCCGGTGTCGGTGTGGATGATGTTCGCGTATTTCCGCGGCATGCCGAAGTCGATGGAGGAGGCGGCCCTGGTCGATGGCTGCACGCGTTGGGAGGCGTTCTGGCGTGTTGCCGTGCCGCTTGCCGCCCCGGGCATCGTCGCGGCGGCCGTCTTCGCTTTCATCGCTTGCTGGACGGAGTTCTTCTTCGCGCTCATTTTGACCAGTCGAACTGCGTTCACGCTGCCAACCGTATTCCGCTCCTTCATCGGCTTCCAGGGCGCGCAATATGGTGAAGCGGCGGCCCTGGCCATTGTTTCCCTCGTGCCATCCATCGCTCTGGGAGTCCTTGCTCAACGACATCTCGTGCGCGGGCTGACGCTCGGCGCCGTTCGCGGATAGAAAGAGGCAGGCATGGCTGAAGTCAGGATCACCGGCTTGCACAAGCGCTACGGCGCCTTCCATGCGGTGCGCGGCATTGACCTCCACATTCGCGACGGTGAGTTCACCGTTCTGGTCGGCCCCTCCGGATGCGGCAAGAGTACCCTTTTGAGGACGATTGCAGGACTGGAGGAGAGTTCGCAAGGCACGATCGAGATTGGCGGCGAGGTGGTCAATGACTTGCGGCCGCGCGATCGTGACGTGGCGATGGTGTTTCAAGACTATGCGCTCTATCCACATATGAGCGTGGCGAAGAACATCGGCTTCGGTCTCAAGGCGCGCAAGATGCCGAAGCCCGAGGTAGAGGCGCGCGTTGCCGAGGCTGCGCGTATGCTCGGCATCATCCCCTTGCTCGGGCGATTTCCACGCCAGTTATCCGGTGGGCAGCGTCAGCGCGTCGCCATCGGCCGCGCCATAGTCCGCAACCCCCGCATCTTTCTGTTCGACGAGCCGCTGTCCAATCTGGATGCCCAGCTTCGCGACGAAATGCGCGGCGAGATCAAGCGCCTTCACCAGGACATCGCCACGACGATGATCTACGTCACCCATGACCAGATCGAGGCGATGACACTGGCTGACCGCATCGTGCTGATGCGCGACGGGTTGATCGAGCAGCAGGGCGCGCCACTCGAACTGTTCGAGCGCCCCGCCTCGATCTTCGTCGCGGGCTTTCTCGGTTCCCCACGCATGAGCTTCCTGCCGGGCACGCTGGCTTTGGACGGGAGCGCCGCCGCCATCCGGCTGGCCGATGGTCTGCTGCCGATCGCCCCCGGGCGGACTCTAAATGGCGCTATAGATGGGCAGTCGGTGCTGCTCGGGCTGCGCCCGGAACATCTGACACGCGCACACGCTGCTACCCCCGAGCCGGGCACGCT
Source organism: Mesorhizobium sp. M7A.F.Ca.AU.001.01.1.1 (assembly GCF_004022735.1). Classification (NCBI taxonomy): domain Bacteria; kingdom Pseudomonadati; phylum Pseudomonadota; class Alphaproteobacteria; order Hyphomicrobiales; family Phyllobacteriaceae; genus Mesorhizobium; species Mesorhizobium sp. M7A.F.Ca.AU.001.01.1.1. The sequence continues at coordinate 2,274 of NZ_RZPF01000678.1, read as the reverse complement.
GCGCTATGATGCAACCATCGACCTGCTGCAGCCGACTGGCTCGCGCAGCTATGCGACCTTCCGCCTTGCCGGCGCGCCAGTGGTGGCGGAGCTTCAGGCGCACGACGTCAGCCGTCCCGGCGAGAGACTGCCGATCGACATCAACATGAACCGGGCGTCGATTTTTGACGCTGCGACGGAGCAAGCAATTTGACCTTGGCAGCATCTCGAGCCATCCGCTTGTGTGGAACCGAACAGGTCGAGCCACCCTTGCGCACACTTCGCGCGGGACCGTTGTCGGTCGACTTCGACAATGGGGCGTTACGCTACATCCGCCTTGACGGAATTGAGATTCTGCGCGGAATCTCGTTCCTTGTGCGGGACGAAAATTGGGGAACCGCTACAGCCGTTCTCGATGATCTCCACATCGATGAAAGGCTGGATGTGTTCAGCGTCGCATACCGTGCAACATGTTCCGCAACATCCGGTCGCCTGGTTTATCAGGTACGGATCTCGGGCAGTAGTGATGGTGCGCTGGCTTTTGCGGCCGAGGCAGAGCCCGAGACTGACCTTTTGACGAATCGGACCGGCTTCATCGTCCTTCATCCGATCGAAGCCTTGGCGGGCAAGCCGGTAAAGGTGCTGCATGAGGATGGTCATGATGAGCTATCGCTCTTTCCGGACCACATCGACCCTAAATGTCCGTTCACCGATATCCGGGCGTTGTCGCATGAGATCGCGCCTGGGATCTGGGCCACATGCACCATGGACGGTGATGCCTTCGAGATGGAGGATCAACGCAATTGGTCTGACGCTTCCTATAAAACCTATGTCCGCCCTCTGCGTCGCCCGTGGCCTTACCGACTGCCCAAGGGCCAGAAATTCACCCAGGTCGTCCGGCTACACGTGTCAGGAACGCTTCGTGCCGGGGCGTCTGAAAACCGCAATCCACTCATCAACCTGACGATCGGCAGACCCGTCGGCCAAGTGCCTCGCGTTGGCGTCGGCGTCGCTGGCGACGAGGCAAGGCACGCGCTTGTATCCCCCGAGCTTCTACGACGAATGGCTCCGCAGTGGATGGTCTGCCAAGTCGATCTCCGATTCGGACACGGCCATGATGAACTCGAAAGCTACGCCGCGCTTGCACGGCTGACCGGCGCAGGCGTGGTCCTCGAGATCATCACCAAGGGCACGCTCGACCCATTCGGCGAATTGGCGCCCGTCGCTGATGCGGTCCATACAATCGGCCTCAAACTGGAAGCTGTCTCCGTCTTTCCGGCGCAGGACATGAAATCCGTTCAGCCGGGAGCACCGCGGCCGGTCATGCCCAGCTTCCCCGAATGCTACTCCGCCGCTCGCCGGGCTTTCCCGGGGATCGGGCTGGGCGGAGGCATGGCCGCTTACTTCACCGAACTCAATCGCAAGCGTCCGCCAGCCGAAGCGCTCGACTACGTGACCTTCACCACCTGTCCAAGCGTGCACGCGGCGGATGATATTTCGGTGATGGAAACGCTTCAGGCTATCCCTCATCAGATACGCTCGGCACATGCTTTCACGGGCGACCGCGTGCCGCTGCGCATAGGTCCCAGTCAGCTCGGCTGCCGCGAGAACCCCTACGGAAAGGGCACCGCGCCGAACAAAGCGAACGCCCGCATATGTCTGAGCCGCATCGATCCGCGGCAGCGCGGGCTGTTCAATGCGGCATGGACGCTCGGCTATTTCGCGGCCTGCGCTCGCGAAGGGGTCGAGGCCGTCGCGGTAGGGGACTTCACCGGCCCCTTTGGCCATATCCACAGGAAGGCTGATTTCGTCCAGCCATGGTATGACCAGCAGGACGGCCGAACGGTCTATCCCGCTTTCCATGTCATGGCGGGTCTCTCAAGGCTCGGCGGAGCCACCCTGCTGTCCGTAGGAACTTCCGGCGCTGACGCCATTGCGACGATCGCAGCTGAAAAAGATTGGCGCGTGACACTGTGGGTCGCCAACCTCACCTCCAAGGCGCAATCTGTGAAACTTCCGGATGCGCCGAGCAGTGCCCGTATAGCTCTTCTTGGCGACGAGCAGTTCGAACGGGCGGCAACCGATCCCAACTTCATGGAAAGTACCGCAAGACCGCTGGATGACCAATTCATCTCGCTTGACGCTTACGCCGTCGCGCGAGTTGATCTCGACCTACCATTTTCGACCTAGAGCCCGATGTGCGCTGAGGTTGAGAGTTGAGCCCAGCGTCATGCGCAGCCGCATCAATCGCTCTGGCCCGAAGCGGGTGACACAGATCGTCAGGCGTCACTGGCC
>NZ_RZPF01000677.1:0-3587 GCF_004022735.1 Mesorhizobium sp. M7A.F.Ca.AU.001.01.1.1 | reverse complement strand
GTGTTGATACCCTCCATCCCCGGCGATCTGGATTCGCTCGGCCGGGCGATTACCGCGGCACAAAAGGCCGGCGTCGCCTTCATTGCCGATCCCGTGCTCGACCCGATCCATTTCGGCTTCGCCGTTTCACTCGGGCGCTTCATCGAGGCGCGGCGCCGTTGGCCGGACATCGAATTGCTGATGGGCACCGGCAATCTCACCGAATTGACCGACGCCGACAGTTCCGGCGTTACAGCCGTGCTAGCGGGGCTCTGCTCGGAACTCCGGATCCGGAACGTGCTGACGGTGCATGTCAGCCCACACACGGTGCGGACGATCGAGGAGCACGATATCGCCCGCCGCGTCATGTTGGCTGCTTGCACGGACGGCGCGTTGCCGCGCGGCTATCACCCAGGCCTGTTGCAGGTCCACGATCGCAAGCCTTTCACAGCCTCAACCGACGATATCGAGGCATTGGCGGCCCAGGTGCGCGATGCCAACTTCCGGATCGCGGTAGCGGAGGACGGCATCCATGTTTTCAATAGCAAAGGGCATGCGGTTGCCACGGATGCGTTCGAACTTTTTGCCTGGCTGGACGTCAACGCCGACGGCGCACACGCTTTTTACCTCGGCGCGGAACTGATGAAGGCGGAGATCGCGTGGCGGCTCGGCAAGCGTTATGTGCAGGACGAGCCGCTCGCATGGGGCGTTGCCGCGCCGGCACCCGAAACCGACCGTACCCGTCTTGCCGAGCCGGGCAAGACGCTCCGCGCAAGGAAAGAGCGCTAGGACCATGCCCTACATTCGCGAATCGATCATCACGACGGTCAATAAGGCAGGCAACGTCCACATCGCGCCGATTGGCATCATTGCCGAGAATGACGGTTGGGTTATCGCGCCGTTCCGGCCGTCGGTCACGCTCGACAATCTCGCCGAAGTGCCGTTCGCCATCGCCAATTATACTGACGACGCGCGTGTCTTTGCCGGCTGCCTGACAGGCCGCAAGCATTGGCCAACCGTTCCGGTTGACGGGTTCCCGGTGCCGAGGCTCGAGGCGGCGCTGGCGTATTCGGGCCTCGAAGTCCGGGCGGTCGATGACAATGGTGTGCGCCCCCGCCATTTCTGCCGCGTGGTGCGGGAGGAAACGCTCGCGCCGTTCACCGGCCTCAACCGAGCCAAGGCGGCGGTGCTTGAGCTGGCCATCCTGGTCAGCCGGCTCGGCATGCTGCCGCGCAACAAGATCGAGGCGGAAATCGCCTACCTTTCGATCGCCATCGAAAAGACGGCAGGCGACGGTGAAAAGGAAGCCTGGGGCTGGCTGATGCAGCGTGTCAGCGATCACTTGACCGCCAAAGGTTCGGATAGCGAGGACTCGCGAGCATAGGCGCGAGCGCCGCAACCTGCTTACGAAGGATATCCCGCCAAAAGCGCCACTGCGGACGCAGGTGCCGCGCTGCTCGCTTGCCCGCGAACAGTGTCATCGGCGGGGATGATGTCGGCGAAATCGACGTAACTGCGTTCCATGCGTTCGGCCAGCCGCCTGATCTGCCAGCGACCGCTTCCGGCGCCGACGATCGGGACATCCCGAGACAGGGTTCCGGCAACCAGCGCCGCTGCATCGTGCACTTTGCGCAGTTGCTGCTCGCTGAACCAGCGCGCGACTTCACCCCATTCCGGCGGGGTGAGGTCGGTGGCGTCGCGCCCCACCATGCGCGCCAGCCGCGCGATCGAGCCGTCCACAGTCTTTTCCTTGCCGTCGGCGGGAGGGTGCCTGTCGTCGTCCTCGTCGAGCACGCCCAGGATGCGGTGAGCGTCGGCGATCGAGGCGAAATATTCGTTCATCAGCGGCGTTAGCCTGCCATGGACGGGAGCCGACGAGGCTACGCCGAACAGGAATGTCCTGGTAAAGCCGGTATAGACCAATTCGCCGGTTAGAAGCCGTCCGGCATCGGTGTAGCCGTCATTGGCCACGGCGCCGTTCTTGATGGCGATAATATCGGTGGTGGTGGAGCCCATGTCGACGAACAGGGCATCGCCGGCGAGTTTTGCCACCAACAAGGCTGTCGCGTGCCAATTGGCGGAAGCCACATCGGCGGTCAGCTGCGCTGCCCGCTCGACTCCGACGAAACCGGATGGTCCGGCATAGACCAGCTTTTTGTCTGCGGGGAAATGGGTGGAAATCTGACCCAGCAGAGCCGCCACGCCGGCATCGCGGGACGGAAAGATGTCCGACAGTTCGCCCGTCATGGTGAATGCGTTGAGATCCGCACCCGCGTAGATCGGAGCCGTTTCGTCGAGGGCTGAAGCCAGCTTGTCCAACCCTTGCCAGAGCGGCGTTGCGATCGTTACCGCCTCGACGATGCGACCGTCTTGTGCGCGGGTCACCTTCAGATGCGCGCCGCCAATGTCGAAACCGGCAATGATGCCCTTTCTTTTTTCCACGCTTCAAGCTTTCATGACGGGGGCAATTGGTCGGTGAAAAAGCGTTGCGTATCATTCCGGTTCTCGACCTGAAAGACGGCGTGGTGGTTCGCGCCCAGCAGGGAAAACGCGATCGCTACAGGCCGATCGTTACGCCGCTCAGCCGAAGCCCTGATGTGGTCGCGGTCGCTGAAGGACTGCGTGGGCTTTATCCTTTTTCCACCTTCTACATCGCAGATCTGGACGCTATCGAAGGCGGAGCGCCAAACAGCGACGCACTCGCCCGGCTGAGGACGATGGCGGAGCCGCCGGAACTTTGGGTCGATGCCGGCGTGGCCGACGAAAAGACACTTTTGGCGGCGCTTGCCGAACGCTCGCTGTCTCCTGTTCTGGGCTCTGAATCGCAGCGAGACGACATGTTGCTGCGGCGTTTTCGCGATCATCCCGATCTCATCCTGTCCCTTGATTTCGTCGGCGATAGTTTTTGCGGGCCGCGTTCTCTTCTCGATGAGCCCGAGCTTTGGCCGCAAAAGGTGATTGTCATGACGCTGGCCAAGGTCGGTGCGGCCGCCGGTCCCGACTTCGGGCGGTTGCAGGAGGTCAAGGCCAAGGCCGGAAATCGCGCTGTCATTGCGGCCGGCGGTGTCCGCGACGAGAACGACATCAGGGCCTTGTCCGCCATGGGCGTCGCCGCGGCACTGGTCGCAACCTCATTGCACAACGCTACGCTCACGCCCGGCCACCTCGCGTCACTCGGCGCCTGATCGTCGTTGCTCGTCAGCTCCCGAAGGGCGTGCGCCCTTCGGGAGCTGACGTTTCAAAAGCCCAGAACCTTTTTCAGCCGGCGCAACAGACCATCCGTCTCAGAAGAGGGTTTTTCCTGTGCGGGGCTGTCTCTTGTCTAGGCTGCGAACGGATGCTTGACCTTGTCGCGCTGGGCCGTTGCTTCGGCGGCGGTCGGGGTTCCTGCAACGGCGCGCTGGATGGCTTCCTTTGTCGCCTCGTAATTGTATTTCTGGATCTTGGCGTCGTCCGCCGCGTCCCAATGGATGAATACCCCGACGCAGATGAACACGTCGTCTGCTTCGTTGGCCGGAATGGTCCCGTCCGCAACGCTGTCCTGCACGGCCTTTGCCACGGCGTGCTGCGCCGGGCCGAACATCTGGACCGCCTGTTTGGCACCCTTG
>NZ_RZPF01000676.1:0-3589 GCF_004022735.1 Mesorhizobium sp. M7A.F.Ca.AU.001.01.1.1 | reverse complement strand
GGATTTGACGGCTTCCGCGGTTTCCTTGGAATTGCCCCAGCCGACGACCGGGATCTTGCCGGCCGGCACGCCGGCGCCGTCGAACACCCGCTTGACGCTGGCCGCGACGGAATCGCCAAGCGCGATGATCGCCGGCGGATTGTTGGCCACCATGTAGTCGGTCATCTTGGCAATGATGCCGGCCGGGTCGGTGCCGCAATCGACCACATCATATTTGATCCCCAACGGATCGAAGACGCTGGCGATGCCTTCGGTCTCCAGCTGCTGATAGCTGGCGCCGGGCACTTCCACCGGCAGGAACACCTTGTCGCCCTGCTTCACCATCTTGTGGTCGACAAGATACTTGGCCCAGATGACCCCCGCCTCCTTGAGATCGGCGCCGACATAGGCCTGCCGTCCGGTCGCCGGATCGTCTGTGTTGAAGAACACGATCGGGATGCCGGCTGCCTTGGCCGCCTTCACCTCTTCCGTCCACAAGCCCGGCTGGGCCGACGTGGTGGCGATGCCGTCGGGCTTGGCCGCAAGCGCGGAATTGAAGGCCTCCTTCTGCGCCGCCATGTCGCCGCCGCTGAATGAGATCTTGCAGGTCACCTTGAGCTGGTCGCAGGCTTTGGTCGCGCCGGCATTCCAGTCCAGCCAGAACGCATCCGACGGACCGCCATGCGACAGCAAGTAGAACGTCTTCTGGCCATCCTGCGCCATTGCCGGCGCGCTCAACGAGACGCCGGCGAGCAGCGTTACGGCAGCCGCCAGTTTCAATGCGAATTTCAACATTTTTTCTCCTCCCTTACTTTGGAACCGAACCGCGCCGCCGCGAACCAGCGGCGCGAGAAGGCCGTCACAGACCGTTGGCGCGGAACTTCCCGTCGAGGAATTTCTTGGCCCTCGGCACGTCGTCTTCCGAGAGATGCTCGATGATCACCGGGATGTTCGGATGCTTTTCCGCCAGCCGCTGGAGATAGAGGTCGTAGTTCAGCGAACCGAGGCCCGGTGCCGGCAACTCGATCTCACCGACGCCACGGAATGTATGGCTCTCCAGCGCGTCCTCGTCGCCGATATCGGCGTGCTTCTCGGACTTGTCGCCGCCCGAACGCTTGACGTCCTTGGCGTGAGCTATTCTGATCTTGTCGGTCAGCGTGTCGAACACCTGGTTCAGGATCTGGTCCATCCTGTCGATGTTATGCGTCTCGAAATAATTGGTCGGGTCCATCAGCAGACCGAGGCCGGGGTGATCGACCTGCGCGAACATCTTGACCGTCTCCTCGACCGAGCCGACGACGTTGTTGACATAGGTTTCGAGCAGGAAGACCGCGCCGTGGTCATAGGCCGTCTGGGCAAGGTCGGCGACCACCTTGCGGCATTCCTCGAACCCTTCCTCGGTCTTGTTCTTGGGGTGATGCACCCAGTCGGATTCGGTGTTGTAGGTGCCGGTTTCCGAGATCACATACGGGCTGCCGAAATGGCGGGCGTTGCGGATGATCTCTTTGAGGTAGCCGACGCGCTTGTCGCGCTCGGCCTTGTCCGGGTGGATGATATTTGTGTAGCCGGAAATGCAGCACACCGGCAGGTGATGATCGCGGAAGACGTCGCGCACCTTCTTGGCCTTGTCCTTGGTGATCTGCCCGGCCGACAGGTCGACATCCTTGAAGTGGAGGTCGAGTTGCACCGTGTTGAAATCGAGCCCGCGGATCTTCTTCGCCGTCTCTTCGAGGCCGTACGGGAAATAGCCCGTGAAAATACCTGCCTGCATCATGGTGTGAATTCCTCCCTGTAAGCGATTCAGTTGTTTGGTGTTTCAGCTGCGGTGATCAGGTAGCGATTTCGGAAAGCTTGACCGTGCGGGCCTCGTCGATCGAGCGGTAGCCCGCCTCGACCAGCGCCATGGTCTTGACGTTGTCGGCGACCGACAGCGCCGGCGGCGTGCCGGTCTTCACCGCGTGCTGGAGCTGCTCCATCACACCGATAAAGGCATGCGGGAACCACATCGTGTCCCAGCTCGGGCTGACCCATTCGCCGCCGGTCGTCTCGGTCGAAGCGTAAGTCAGCGTCGAGGCAGCGCCCGTCGGCCAGCCGATGGTGCCCTTCGCGACCCCCTTGCTGCCGTCGACGCGCCAGTTGATGTGCTGGTCGTCCTTGTAGCCATCCTGGCGCGGACCCGACCAGACATCCTCCAGCGACACGGCAAGCACGCCGGACGGGAAGCGCAGCGTCGACACGGTGATGCCGTCGGAGTGGTCGAATGTCGTGCGCGGGTCTTTGCGTGTCAGCGTGGTGATCTCGTCGGGATCGCCGAACAGGAAGCGCAGCACGTCGAGATGATGCACGCTCATATTGGCGAGCGTCAGCCGGTCATAATCCTCGAGAAAGCTCTGCCAATGCGGGATGGCGTGCATGTCGATCTGCGCGAAGACGATGTCGCCCAGCGCGCCGCTGTCGATGATCTGCTTCAAGACGCGCATCGATTGGTCGTAGCGCATGTTCTGATTGATCGAGAGGATCTTGCCGGCCTTGGCCGCCTCATCGCGCAGCTTGACCGCTTCCTCGACTGACAGCGCCAGCGGCTTCTGCGCCAGGATCGCCTTGATATGCTTCTGCCTCAGCGCGTGACGGATCAGCGCCGGCTGCAGGTCGGGCGGGAAAGCAAGGTCGATGATCTCGACATTTTCGTCCTCGATCAGTTTTTCCGGTGTGTCGTGGACGGTCGGAATGCCCCAGCGCGTCGCCACCTTATCGGCGCTGGCCCTGGTGCGCGAGGCGATTGCCACCACCGGGAACCCGGCTTCCTTGTAGGCGGCGAGATGGCACTCGGCCATGATCATGCCTGCGCCGACACAGCCGATCTTGTATTCCTTCGTGCGGACCTTCACGTCCGGCTCGAAGCCTTTGCTTGCCATCTCTTCCTCCCGAAACTCTTTCCTTGCGGCGGCCGTCATCGTGCCAACGCCCCGCCGCTCTGTTCGAAATAATGCACTCTGGCCGGCTCGCAGGATATCGCCACCATGGCATCCGGCCGGATGTCGGGCTGGCCGCGCAGCAACGCCTTCAGCCGCGCCTGCCCGGCAGCGAGCGTCACCACGGTGTAGCCGCCAAGCGGCTCGACCTCGAACACTCGCGCCGGGCGGCCCGGGCCCCCGTCCGCCCACGGTCTGACCTTGATGTCCTCCGGCCTCAGCCCGATCTCCACGGCATCGGCGGGCGCTGTCTTGTCGTCGATGCGGATCGTGCCTTCAGCCGCTTCGACACCGCCCTCGCCACGCGCCGATCTGAGGATGTTCATCATCGGCGAGCCAAGTAGCCTTGCCACATAGGTGCTGGCCGGGCGGTCGTAAATCTCTGCCGGCGTACCGATCTGCCTGATCTTGCCGTCCTCCAGGATGGCGATGCGATCGGCGACCGACATCGCTTCTTCCTGGTCATGCGTGACGTAGATCAGCGTCTTGCCGAGTTCGCGCTGGATGCGCTTCAGCTCGACGCGCGTTTCTTCGCGCAGCCTGGCGTCGAGCGCCGAGATCGGATCGTCCATCAGATAGGCATTGGGATCGCGCACCAGAGCCCGGGCGATCGCCACGCGCTGCCGCTCCCCGCCCGA
>NZ_RZPF01000675.1:0-3590 GCF_004022735.1 Mesorhizobium sp. M7A.F.Ca.AU.001.01.1.1 | reverse complement strand
GATCGCTGTCTTCGGATTGAGCACCTCGACGGTGATGCTCTCGAAAAAGGCGCGCCGCGCCGATTTGCGCTCGATCGCGGGCAGCGCCGCATCGCCGTCCGCGCGCTTGCGAAACAGCGAGATGCCAAGCCAGATCAGATAGAGCGCACCGACCAGCTTGACCGCCAGGTAGAGCGTCGGCACGGCATGAAACAGCACCGACAGCCCGGCGGCCGCGGCGAAAACATGCACGTAGCCGCCCAGATGAATGCCCAGCGCCGCCGTCAGGCCGGACCAGCGGCCGCGCGCCATCGTCTGCGCGGCGGCATAGAGCATGGCCGGGCCTGGAATGTAGGCGAAGATCGCCGTGGTGGCGAAAAACGCGATGAGCAGTTCGGTCGATGGCATTTTTGGTCCCTCACGATCGTGCTCTGCCCTGTCGATTCAGTCCGCGCGGGATTGCTTTGGACTGACCCGTGCGGACAACCGCAGTAAAAGCGAACATAATTTTCTTGTGAAATGACGGGCTGAACGCGCCAATTCGCGCACCCGGCTCGAAATAGGCCGACGCTTCCAGGATATCATGATTGTACTCATCGACCATGACCCAAAGGGGCATAGGATCGAGGCCCGCACGGTGGCGTTCAATTTCCGGGATGCTGACTGCAACGCGATCACGACCCGGCTGTGTGGAAGTGATTGCAAGTATGAAGAGGTTGGTACCCCCGGCTTTCCCAGGAAGGACAGCCACAAAGGCCACAGGCCGTGACTTCCGGCCTTCGGTCTCGCCGTCTCCGTGTTGGCGATGCCAAAGATATGGATATCGCCAGACGTCCGCAGCAGCGGGTTTAATCACGGTCCAATTCCGCGGCGTACTCCTCGAGCATCTCGACATGTTCGGTCGGGGCGTCCTTCGCAGCGTAGACGCGGCGGCTGTCGTTGCCGAAGCGCGCTTCGTAGGCCTCGATGCTCATCAGGACGTATCTCGGCTTGTTGTGGCGAGTGATGGAGACCGGCTGCTGGCTGGCAGCTGCAAGCACATCTCCAAGATTCTGTTTCAGATCGGTCGACGGATAGTTTTTCATGGGATACCCTGTTTTGTCCATAATAGACAAAATAGACAAAACAGACAAGCGCATAAAATGGCAGGACAGGCGCATGCACCTGGCTTTGTCGACAGCCCGGCTAGCCTCCCCTATAAGGACCGGAATCGCAAGCAACCAGAGGTCCTTCATGATCATCGTCACGGGCGGCGCCGGCATGATCGGCTCCAACATCGTCGCCGCGCTGAATGCCGAAGGGCATGACGACATCCTCGTCGTCGACGACCTTACCGACGGTCACAAGATCGTCAATCTTGCCGATCTCAAGATCGCCGACTATCTCGACAAGGACGATTTCCTGCCCCGCATGGAGGCCGGCTCGCTCGGCCGCATCGAGGCCGTGTTCCACCAGGGCGCCTGCTCGACCACCACCGAGTGGAACGGCAAATTCATGATGGAGGTGAATTACGCCTTCTCGAAACGGTTGCTGCATGCAAGCCAGAGTTTGCGCGTGCCTTTCCTTTATGCCTCCTCGGCTTCCGTCTATGGCGGCGGCTCGGAGTTCCTCGAGGATCCCGCGTTGGAACGGCCGCTCAACGTATACGCCTATTCCAAGAAGCTGTTCGACGACTATGTCAGGCGAACCGTGTTCGCCGGGCAGGCCGACCATTCACAGGTCGTAGGCTTGCGCTACTTCAACGTCTATGGCCCGCGCGAAGCGCACAAGGGCGCCATGGCCTCCGTCGCCTTCCATCTGTTCAACCAGGTCGAGCGAGGCGAGAACCCGAAACTGTTCGGCGCCTATGACGGATTCGGACCCGGCGAACAAAGCCGTGACTTCATCCATGTCGGTGATGTCGCCGACGTCAATCTGTGGCTGTGGAAACGGGGCTCAAGCGGCATCTTCAATTGCGGCACCGGCCGTGCCCAGCCCTTCCGCGCCATCGCCGAAACGGTGATCGACACGTTGGGTAAAGGGGAGATTGAATTCATCCCCTTTCCCGACCATCTCAAGGGCAGCTACCAGAGCTTTACGCAAGCTGATATGTCCCGTTTGCGCGCGGCCGGTTACAATGGCCAATTCCGGACAGTGGAAACCGGTGTCAGAGACTATGTCGAATGGCTGAAAGCCCAACGATCCTCGTGATCGGCCCACGCTGGGTGGGCGACATGGTGATGGCGCAGTGCCTGTTTTCGGCGCTGAAGGAGTTGCATCCCAACGCCGCCATCGATGTGCTGGCGCCTGCCTGGGCAGCACCCCTGGTCAAGCGCATGCCCGAAATCCGCCAGCAGATCGATTTTCCGCTCAAACCCGGCGCGCTCGAATTCACCCATCGCCGCCGCTTCGGCCGCCTGCTGCGCGGCCGCTACGACATGGCCTATATCCTGCCGGGCAGCTGGAAGTCGGCGCTGATTCCGTTCTTTGCCCGCATTCCGCGCCGTGTCGGCAATCTGCGCGAGATGCGCTATGGCCTGCTGACCGACGTCGTGCCATTGCCCGACAGCATCAAACGACGCACCGCGCAGGCCTATTTCGGCCTTGCCCAGGGCGGCAGTTTCCGGGCGCCCCGGCTTAGCGTGGACACGAAAAACCAGGTCGACCTGCTCGGCCGTTTCGGGCTGGCGCCGCAGAAATTCGTGGCCCTGATGCCCGGCGCGGAATTCGGCCCTGCCAAGCGCTGGCCCAGCGAAAGCTATGCCGGGCTTGCCAGCGGCTTCATGGGCAAAGGCTTGAAGGTTGCGCTGTTCGGCTCGAAGAACGACCGCGACGTGACGGCGGAGATCGCAGCCCTGGCCCCCGGCGTCGTCGACCTCGCCGGACAGACGCGGCTGGAGGACGCCATCGACCTGATATCCGCCGCCAGGCTGGCTGTGTCCAACGACAGCGGACTGATGCATGTCGCGGCCGCCGTCGGCACGCCGATCGTCGCCGTCTACGGCTCGACCTCGCCCGAAAACACACCACCGCTGGCGGAGCGCCGCGAGCTGGTCTGGCTCGGCCTGTCGTGCTCGCCCTGCCACCAGAAGGTCTGTCCGCTCGGCCACCTCAACTGCCTGAAGACGCTGGAAGTCGGCCAGGTCGCGGCAGCGGCGGACCGGCTGCTGGAAATTCCGGCCGCGGCATGAAGGTGCTGATCGTCAAGACGTCGTCGATGGGCGATGTCATCCACACCTTTCCGGCGGTCGAGGATGCCCGTCGCCACCGCCCGGACCTGACCTTCGACTGGTGCGTCGAAGAGGCATTCGCCGGAATCGTCGCGCTTCACCCGGCGATCGACAAGATTCATACGGTGGCGATCCGGCGCTGGCGCAAGGCGCTGCTTGACGGCGCCACCTGGCGCGAGGCGGCCGCCCTGCGCCGCACCTTGCGCAATTGCCGCTACGATCTGGTCATCGACGCGCAAGGCCTGCTGAAATCGGCCCTGGTGGCAAGACAGGCGGGCTCACCCATTGCCGGCTTCGACCGTTCGAGCGCGCGCGAACCCTCGGCGACGCTGTTCTACGATGCCACGTATGCCGTCCCGCGCGATCTCCACGCCATCGAACGGCCGCCGCGGTTGCTTCGCC
>NZ_RZPF01000674.1:0-3594 GCF_004022735.1 Mesorhizobium sp. M7A.F.Ca.AU.001.01.1.1 | reverse complement strand
GCCGTGGCGTTTGAGATAGTCAGGGCTGCTGACGACCACGAACGAAAACGATGGGGTTAGCCGCACCGCGACCATGTCGACCGCAATGAACTGGCCGAGACGGATGCCGGCATCGAACCCGCCGGCCGCGAGATCGACCATCTCGTCGCTCGCGGCGATCTCCAGCTCGATCTCGGGGTAAGCCCGGCAGAACGACGCGATCATCGGCTCCAGGATCAACGGCACGACAGCGCGGGGCACGGACAGGCGCAGCAGACCGGTCGGCCGTTGGCCGATGTCACGCACGGCCTCGCCGGCCGCGACGAGTTCTTCGAAAGCAGGGCCGGCACGATCGAGGAACCGCTGGCCAGGCTCGGTCAAGCCGACGCTCCGTGTCGTGCGGACGAACAGCGCCGCACCCATGCGTGCCTCCAGCGCGCGCACCGCCTGGCTCACGGCGGACGGTGTCACGCCGAGTTGCGCTGCGGCGCGGCGGAAGTTGCGGTGCCTGGCGACAGCCAGGAACGCCTCGATGCCCTCCAGCGCACCATGTCGGACTGTGTAGTTCTGCTTCATAGGTTGTTGTTATTACGCCGGGTAGTCGAATTATGGAAGTGGGCCTAGGTATGAGCTGAACCTAGGAGACATCATGCGATGACCGATGAACTTGAAGGGGTACGCGACCATTATCGCGCGACGGGCCTGACCGAGCGGCTGAAGACGGTGTTGGCTGCCCTCGGCCCGGAGGACCAGCTCCTCACGCCCCAACAATTGGGCGTTCTCGACCAGTTTCACACCCGTGGGCTAGCTGCCACCGCCGAGCTTGCCCAATTGGCGGGGATCGCTGCCGACATGTCGATACTGGACGTCGGCTCGGGCGTCGGTGGGCCGGCGCGCTTTCTGGCTGCGACCTATGGCTGCCGGGTTACTGGCGTGGATCTCAGCGAGCCTTTCGTGGATGCCGCGCGCTATCTGACCGAGCGCACGGGACAGAGCGGGCAGCTGTCGTTCCAGACCGCCAGCGCATTGGAGCTCCCATTCGACGATGGCCGTTTCGACGCGGTGCTGTTGCAGCACGTGGCGATGAACATCTCTGACCGGACGCTGCTCTACAGCGAGATTCGGCGCGTGCTGAAGCCAGGCGGCAGGTTTGCCACATACGACGTCGTGCTGTCTGGAGGCGAGCCGCACTATCCGCTTCCCTGGGCGAGAACGCCGGCGACGAGCTTTCTCCTAACAGCCGGTGCGACGCGCGAGGCGATCGAACCGGCCAGCTTCCGCATGCTGGCATGGCAAGACGACACCGACGCCGCCAAGGCGTGGTTCGCACAGTTGCGCGCGTCGGGGCCGCCGCCTTCGCCCAATCTCGGCGTGGTGATGGGACCGGACTTCGCTGAGCTTGCGGCCAACCTCGGACGAAATCTTATGCAAGGTCGGCTCGGTATCCTGACCGCAGTGTTCGAGGCCGCATGAACCAATTGTCGAGAGGAGGCCAGATGTCCACCGAAGTCCTATTCCAAATCCATCTTGTTCTGGGCTATGTCGCGTGGCTGCTTTGCTTCGCTACATACGGTTTGCCGTGGCTCAGGTCGATGGACCGGGTCGCGGCGCAGCGCGCTGTTGCCGCTCTGCACAGCTTCCGCTTCTTCGGGCTGGTCTTCCTCGTTCCGGGTGTCGTCAGCCCCGATTTGCCTGCCGGCTTTGCCGTGTTTGCTGCCTACGGCGACCTTGCAACAGGAGTGCTGGCCATGCTGGCGCTGCTCACGGTGAGGATACCTCAGCTCTTCTGGGCGCTCGTCGTCGCCTTCAATCTGGTCGGGACGGTCGACCTCATCGTGGACTATTACCACGCCATCCAGGTCGGCCTCCCCCAGCGTGCGGGCGAACTGGGCGCCACCTACGCGATCCCGATCATCTACGTGCCGCTGCTGATGATCACGCACATCGTCGCGTTCTATTTTCTGGTGCGTCCTCCGCAAGCCGCGGCTTGGACTGTCGCAGACTAGTCCTTTGCCGCCGCCGCCTTGATGTCCAGCAGGCCGTAGCCGAAATCATTGTCGCGTCCCTTGGGGCCGAGATCCCTGGCCGTTGCCGCGAGCGCCTTTTCGATGTCGTCGGCCGAGCGATCGGGCGCGGCATGGATGAGATTGGCGATGGCGCCGCTCACGATCGCCGCGGCAAACGAGGTGCCTGTGACCACATCCGAGCCGGCGCCGCTCGGCGCCACCATCTCGACGCCGGGTGCCGAGATGAAGACATAGGCGCCGCGATTGGCCTGCGGCATCAGCCCGTCCTTGGCATCGGTGGCGGTCACCGCGACGACACCATCGAAGGCGGCCGGATAGCCATAGGGCGCCTTCGGCCCGTTGTTACCGGCTGCGGCGACCAGCACCATGCCGAGCGCGCGGGCATTGCGGCAGGCGACGCCGAGCAAATCGTTCTTCGGCCCGACAAAGCTCATATTGATGATGCGCACGTCCTGTTCCGCCGCCCAGTCGAGCGCCGACAGGATGACGTCCATGGTCGACTTGCCGTCCTCGAAGGCGCGGGCGTGATAGATTTTTGCGCCCGGTGCCATGCCTTCCAGCGCGCCGACGCCGGCGATCAGCCCGTCGATCGACGTGCCGTGATCGCGCTTTTCGATTGGCACGTCGGGCATGGCGTCGAACTGCCCGGCAATGACGCCCGAGAGCGCCGGGTTGGTGTCGTCGATGCCGGTGTCGATCACCGCGATGCGGACGTTTTCTCCGTTGGCCTGCTTGGAATCGAGTGCAATGCGGTCGAACGCATAGTTGACGATGCCGGCGGCCTGCTGCAGCGAATAGACGTGATTGGGCTCGCGCCGCTGGGTGCGGCCGTCGGCGGCCAGTTGCGCCAGCACGACGCCGACGGGCCGGCCGTCGGGAATGCCGAAGCGCACCAGTGTGGTGCCAAGCAGCCGCGACTGGCGCTGCGAGCGCACCTGCAGGCCGAAGGAGGCGGCGATCTGCTGGACAGCGCCGGCATCGCCGTCGACGGTCACCAGCACCTCGTCGGGCACGAAATCGCCAACCACCGCGCGCCGCGGCTGAACGGCAATGAGATCGGTCGGCGAGACGATCGGGCCACCGGGCGGGGGGCCGGCTTGAGTGTCGGCCGGCGGCGTCGCCGGTTCGGGCCGTGGCGTCGGCACAGGGGTCGGGGGCGCCGCCGGGTTGGGAAACAGGTCGACGATCAGGGCCGGCAGGAACACCGCGCCGGATTGCGCCGCATCCGATCCGCCCTCTGTGTCGCTGCCATCCTTGGCGCAGTCGGCGCCTGCCGCATTGGTCCCGTCGCGGCAGTCGATTTTCGTCTGGTCGGGATTGGGATCGTTGGTCTGCGCCGACGCGGGCACGGCGACGATTGTCATCGCCGCCGCAAGCATTGCCGCAAATCGAATGACCGCCTCAGCCGCCATCAACCGGTTTCCTTCCCTCGATCACAGTCTCCGTGAAAGCCTGGGCGGCAACAAGGCCGATTTGCCTGGTGTAGTCGGCTGCGTTGGCAGCCGGGATGCCAAGCCGGAACACGCCGTCGGCGGTCGGTCCGCCGACGATCTTCAGCCCGTTGCTGCCGAGGAAGGCGGAAATGTCC
>NZ_RZPF01000673.1:0-3596 GCF_004022735.1 Mesorhizobium sp. M7A.F.Ca.AU.001.01.1.1 | reverse complement strand
GCAGAACGCCACGGGCGAGGGGACCGAGCACGGCAAAGACAGTGGAAAACCAGCCGAAAAGACCATCGTCGCCGACATTCTTGAAGTAGCTCGGCGGCGCCAGCAGAATGTTGCGGGCGCCGCGCTGCAAGGCATGCCGGGCCTGCTCAGCGGCGTCTTCGGCCGCATCGACCAGCACGCCGGCAACAAGCTGATGCGGCAGGATGCCGGCAGCCAGCATGGCTTCGGTCACCGACCGCCGCTCCCCGGTGCCAACCGATGCGCCTTCGCCGGTGGTGCCAAAAAGCGTAACACTGGTGCACCCCTCCGCCAGGCAACGCTTGGCCTGGGCGACCATGAGGGCGGTGGCGATCTGCCCGGAGGCATCGAAAGGCGTGGCGAGGGCGGCCGAAAGGCCAAAACGTGATGTCACCGGGAGTCTCCGAAAAGAAGTTCGAAGGCAGTGATATCTCACTAACATGTCAGTTGTAAATCTGGTTGGTGCGTTTTTTCTGTCCCCGGATGACGTGGGCGAATCTTCTTGCTGGGAAGCGAACAGCGTCACACCGGAGGTGTCGGTCAGACAGAAGAATCCCCAAACACCAGCGAAACATGTCCTCCCGCATGGCGTTCTAGCCGGCCGGCGAGGTCGAGTTCCAGCAGCACCATGAACACTTGGGCCGGGTGCAGGCCAGTGTGGCGGATGATCTCGTCGACCGAGACGGGCGTCGGGCCGAGCGCCTCGATGACTCGGGCGCGATCGCTTTCGCCGGGCGGTGGTGCGGCCAAGAAGTCGGGCGGCTCTTCGAACGGCGGCACGTCGGGCGCCCGCATGCCGGTCAGCGGCGCGATTGCCCTGGAAATATCCGATGCCTCGGTGACCAGGGTGGCGCCATCCTTGAGCAGGCCATTGGCGCCGGCGGCGCGTGGATCGAGCGGTGAGCCCGGTACAGCGAAGACCAGTCGGCCCATTTCGCCGGCAAGCCTGGCGCTGATCAGGGACCCAGAGCGTTGCGCTGCCTCGACCACCACCAGCCCAAGGACCGCACCCGCGACAAGGCGGTTGCGGCGCGGAAAATCCTGAGCGCGCGGCTGCCAGCCGAACGGCATCTCCGAAATGATGGCGCCACGCTCGGCAATCTCTTCGCACAGGCCTGCATTTTCAGGCGGATAAGGCTGGTCGAGGCCGCCGGCCAGCACGCTGATCGTGCCGGTCGCAAGACTGCCCTGATGCGCCGCTGTGTCGATGCCGCGCGCCAGGCCGGAGACGATTGCGTAGCCGTCGCGGCCGAGGTCGGCTGCCAGCATGCGCGCCATCTTGATGCCGGCCAGCGACGCGTTGCGTGCCCCGACTATGGCGACACCCGGCAGCCGGAAAACAGCTGCGTTGCCCTTTACCGCCAGCAGGGGCGGCGGATGATCCATGTTGCGCAAGAGGGGTGGGTAGTCTGCTTCACCGATGCCGACAAAGCGGGCGCCGGCCTTTCCAGCTGTTTCCAGTTCGGCCTCGGCCTCGGCAACGGACGGGATGCGGGCGATCCGGATGGCGCCGCCCGAAATCATCAGTTCCGGCAGTATTTCAAGCGCCGCTTCGGCTGAGCCGAAGCGGTTGATCAGGTCGCGAAAGGAGGCAGGGCCGACATTCTGGGTGCGGATCAGTCGTAGCCAGCTCAGCCGCTGCCGGTCGCTGAGGCGCGGCCCGGCGGTCGGCTCGCTCATCCCTTGGCTCCGATCTTGCCCTCGGTGCCGGCAAGCAGGCGCGAAATGTTTTCCCGGTGCTTGATGAAAACGATGACGCTCATCACCACGAACAATCCGGCAATTTGCGGCGTGCTCAGGACATAGAGGGCGATCGGCACGATGACCGCCGCCGTCAGCGCCGCAAGCGAGGAATAACGGAAGAGGAATGCCATCACCAGCCAGACGACGGCGAAGATCAGCGCTACCTGCCAGGCAAGGCCGATCAGCACGCCGAGATAGGTGGCGACGCCCTTGCCGCCCTTGAAGCCCAGCCATACCGGGAAGAGATGACCGAGAAAGGCGCCGAGACCGGCCCAGATCGCCAGGTCAGGCGCGAAATAGCCAGCAATCAGCACGGCGGCCGTGCCCTTCAGCGCGTCGAGCAACAGCGTCGCCGCGGCTAGGCCCTTGTTGCCGGTGCGCAGAACATTGGTGGCGCCGATGTTGCCCGAGCCGATCTGGCGCACATCGCCAAGGCCGGCCGCGCGGGTGAGCAGAAGTCCGAACGGAATCGAGCCCAGGAGATAGCCGAACACAAGCGCTGGGATGAGGCTGTAAGTCATTGTTTCCCCCGCATTTCCCCCAGTTTGGCCGGATCAGGCGCGGTGCGCGGGTTGTCCGGCTCAGACGGAGAACACTGTGCGGCCCGCAACCAGCGTTTGCAAGACCTTGCCTTGCAGGCGCGCACCTTCGAAACAGGTGTTTTTTGAGCGCGAACGAATGCCGCTTTCGCTGACGATCCAGGGTTCGTCGAGGTCGACAAGCGCAAGATCGGCGACAGCGCCGGGCTTCAGCGTGCCACCGGGCAGTCCGAACAGTTTTGCCGGGGCCGTGGACAGGGTCTCGATCAGCCTCAGCAACGGCACGTCGCCATTGTGGTAGAGCCGCAAGGCCGCGCCCAGCAGCGTCTCCAACCCGATGGCGCCGGCCGCCGCATCGGCGAAGGGCAGGCGCTTGGTGTCGACATCCTGCGGATCGTGCGAGGAGACGATGACGTCGATCGTACCGTCCCTGACCGCCTCGATCATCGCCAGCCGGTCTTCCTCGGCACGCAATGGCGGCGTCAGGCGAAAGAAGGTGCGGTATTCGCCGACATCGTTTTCATTGAGCGACAGATTGTGGATCGCCACGCCCGACGTCACCGTCGCCCCGTCGGCCTTGGCACGCGTCACGGCGTTTGCCGCCATCGCCGTCGAGATCTTCGCCGCATGGTACGAACCGCGCGTCAGCCGCGCCAGCGCAAGGTCGCGTTCCAGCGGGATGGATTCGGCCTCGCGCGGAATGCCGGAAAGGCCGAGCCAGCTGGCGTAGAGGCCTTCATTCATCACGCCGGATGAACCGAGGTCCGCATCCTGCGTCTCATGCACGATGGTGGCGCCGAAGTCGCGCGCATAGGTCAGCGCGCGGCGCATCACCAGCGCACTCGATATGGTGTGGCGGCCATCGGTGAAGGCGACCGCGCCGGCTTCGCGCAGCAGGCCGAACTCGGTCATCTCGCGCCCGTCGAGGCCCTTGGTGATCGCCGCAGCCGGAAAGACGTTGACGATAGCCGTGTCTTTGGCGGTGCGCAGCACGAACTCGACAAGCGCCACATTGTCGATCACCGGGTCGGTATCGGGCATCATGACGATGGAGGTGACGCCGCCAGCCGCCGCCGCGACACTCGCCGACGCAATGGTTTCGCGATGCTCGCCGCCCGGTTCGCCGATGAAGACGCGGCCGTCGATAAGGCCTGGAATGATCGCCTTGCCGGCGCAGTCGATAATGGTGGCGCCCTCGGGCGCGCCCTGGTTGAGCGCTGGCTTGCCGGCGGCAACGATCTTGCGGCCATCGACGATGACGGCGCCGATCTCGTCCATGCCGCGCGAGGGGTCGAC
>NZ_RZPF01000672.1:0-3598 GCF_004022735.1 Mesorhizobium sp. M7A.F.Ca.AU.001.01.1.1 | reverse complement strand
CGACGCCCGTGCCGCCAGGATCAGCAATGAACTGGACGAAGCGCGCCGGCTGCGCGAGGAGGCCCAGCAGCTGCTCGGCCAGTACCAGCGCAAGCGCAAGGAAGCCGAGCAGGAGGCCGCCGACATCGTCGCTGCCGCCAAGCGCGAAGCCGACATGCTTGCCGCCGACGCGCATAAGAAGACCGAGGACTATGTCGTCAGGCGCACCGCGCTTGCCGAACAGAAGATCGGTCAGGCCGAGCGTGATGCCATCAGCGAAGTGCGCGCCAGCGCCGTCGACATCGCCGTCGAGGCAGCACGCGCGCTGCTTGCCGGCAAGATCGACGCCAAGGCCGGTGCAGATCTGTTCAAGGCTTCGCTCGCGGACGTGAAGTCGAAGCTGAATTAGGCGGTTCGTCTAGCCAGTCATCGAAAGCCGCCCGGGCAACCCGGCGGCTTTTTTGTTGCGGCGCTGAAGCTGCCAATCTCCCCCCTCGTGGGGGAGATGCCCGGCAGGGCAGAGGGGGGCGTGAAGGAACGCTAACCTTTGTTGTCCTAAGGTCTATCGGGACAAGCCTGAGGGCATAACTGCAATCGATTGAGAGGCCGGCGGGACAGCGCCCCCCTCTGTCCTACCGGACATCTCCCCCACAAGGGGGGAGATTGGCTTGTCGTCGTCGTCGCTCAATCCAGCCCGGCGAAGCTCTCTTCTTCCACCACGTCCACCTCGGCCCCACCCAGCCGGAATGGCGCAAACGACACGCGGTGCAGCCGCGCCACCGGGCCATGCGCTTCGATCGCGGTGCGATGACGAACCGTGGCGTAGCCCATATGGACTTCGAACCCGTAGCGGTCGTGATGGTTGCCGCAGCCGCACATCATGCGGTCGCGCATCACCTTGGCGACGATCGAGGCGGCGGCGATCGACTGCGAACGCTGGTCGCCCTTGATCAGCGCGCGCCCTTCACAAGGCAGTCCCGGCGGCACGTCGCGTCCATCGGCAAGCGCAAGCTTCGGCCGGACCGACAGCCCTACCAGCGCGCGCCGCATGGCTTCCAGGCTTGCCTTGAGGATGTTGCTGCCGTCGATGCCCTCGGCGCTGATGGAGGCCATCGAGACCGCCTGTGCGGAGCCGAGAATGCGCAGGAACAGGGCCTCACGCTGTAAATGGCTGAGGCGTTTGGAATCGTCGAGGCCGTCGGGAATGTTGGCGGGATCGAGCACCACCGCTGCGGCGACCACCGGCCCGGCCAGGGGGCCGCGGCCTGCCTCGTCCATCCCGGCGACCGGCCACAGGCCCTCCGCCATCGCCTTCGTCTCGAAGGAGAAGTCGGGCTTCTCGATGATCTCAAAGAGAGGCGGAGAATCAGAACGCGCGCGAGCCATGTTGCGGCGAGGTTCGCATCGGCTCCGATTCTCCGCAAGTCCCTCCGGGTCGGGTGGGGCGCCGGACCGGGAGGGCACCGTCTGCAGGCCGGGGCAGGCCGGACGGGATTCTTGGTGCGCGACGGATCAATCCATCGCGACGAATTGTCTCTTCAAAGCAGCGTCAGTTGCACCTGGTCTTTCCCGGCGGCAACGAACTGATCGGTCCGCAGCGTGCGCCGTTCGGCATTGAGACCAAGCCGCTTGGCTGTGATCTCGAAGCGCCGGCCGATCTGCCAGGCATAGGGACCGGCGCCCTTCATGCGCTTGCCCCATTCCGAATCGTAGTCTTTGCCGTCACGCATGGAGCGGACAAGCGACATCACATGGCGGTAACGGTCGGGATAATGGCGCAGCAGCCAGTCCTTGAAGATCGGGCTGACCTCCAGCGGCAGCCGCAGGATCACATAACCCGCCTCGCGCGCGCCGGCCGCACGTGCCGAATCGAGGATGCGTTCCATCTCCGGATCAGTCAGGCCCGGAATGATCGGAGCCACCATGACCGACGCCGGAATGCCGGCATCCGAAAGCTGCCGGATCGCTTCCAGCCGCTTGGTCGGCGTCGACGCGCGCGGCTCCATGGTGCGCGCCAGCATGCGGTCGAGCGTCGTCACCGACAGCGCCACCTTGGCGAGCCCTCGTTCGGCCATGCGCGACAGGATATCGATATCGCGCGTCACCAGGGCGGACTTTGTCACGATGCCGACCGGATGGCCGCGCGCTTCCAGCACTTCGAGGATTTCGCGCATGATCCGGTATTGCTTCTCGATCGGCTGGTAGGGGTCGGTGTTGGTGCCGATGGCGATGGTGCGCGGCTGATAGCTGTCCTTCGAAAGCTCCTTGTCGAGCAAGCGCGCCGCATCAGGTTTGGCGAACAGCTTCGATTCGAAATCCAGACCCGGCGACAGGCCCATGAACGCGTGCGTCGGGCGGGCAAAGCAATAGACGCAGCCATGCTCGCAGCCGCGATAAGGGTTGATGGAACGGTCGAAGGAAATGTCGGGCGATTCGTTGCGGGTGATGATGGTGCGCGGCTTCTCGACCTGCACTTCGGTCTTGAAGGGGGGCAGTTCTTCCAGCGAATTCCAGCCATCGTCGAACACGTGCCGGCTGACTGGCTCGAATCGGCCGGACGGGTTGATGCCGGCCGACCTGCCGCGGTTGCGGTCCGGGCGGACACGCATGCCGCTCTGCTCGACCATCGCATTGGCCATCTCGGCTCTTCCTGCTCCGAAAGCTGCAATGTCGGCGCGCACGATCTGTTCCATTTTCGCCCGCTCCCAGGGACTGTCCGTGTTGTGTCGAATCGCTCTGTTCATGAAATTATTCCTATTTCATCGATGAGAACAAAGCAAGAACTTTCTATGGTGCGATGCAAAACTGGCGCTGTGCGGCGCTTTCCGCTATTCGGCTAAGGATGCTCAGTGTTCTCATCGAAACCCGCAATGACGAGGAGGGCCTCGCCCGCACGCTCGCCTCGCTGATTGGCGGCGCGGTCGAAGGCGTGGTGCGTGAAGTCATCGTCTGCGACACAGGCTCCGCCGACCAGACGCATCGTGTGGCCGAGCATGCCGGCTGTCAGTACGTGACCGGCGGTGTCGCTGCCGGCATCCGCCAGGCCAAGGGGGACTGGTTGCTGCTCCTGGAACCGGGCGCGCGGTTGGTGGAGGGCTGGATCGATGAGGTTGTCGCGCATACGGCCAGGCAGACCATGGCCGCACGGTTTTCGCGCACGCGGGCCAGCCGCACGCCATTCCTGGCACGGGTCTTTTCGGGAAACCGCGCCCTGGCCGACGGATTGCTGATCAGCAAGCGTCAGGCGGCGGCCGCGGCCAAGAGTGCCGGCAGTGCTGAGGCCATCGCCCGCGGCCTCGCAACGAAGCGGCTCGACGCCGAGATCTGGATGGCGCCCGCCAAGCAGGAACGCCGCTCCTCGACATGATTTTTTGCAGCTGCTCAGGCCATTGTGCATTGCACAAAATCTGACGCGGGGTTAGCGTCCGTTCAAGCGGGAATTGGGTTTGGGACATGCCGAGTGGCGAGCACCGATGCGGCATCGGTGGTGCTCTCATAGCCGAGGACCCAATGAAGCTTTCAACCCCCGACACATCCGGCGCGGCCAGTCTCGAGGCTATTGCGCGCGACGGCAGTCTGTTGCGACGCATCGCGGTGCGCATTCCGACCTATCTCAAGG
>NZ_RZPF01000671.1:0-3605 GCF_004022735.1 Mesorhizobium sp. M7A.F.Ca.AU.001.01.1.1 | reverse complement strand
GGCCAACAGCGGTCGAGTTTTTATGCTGCATGTCTTGTACCTAGTGCACGACGTTTCCGACCCGGCGGTGCGCCGGCGGATCACGATGCTCAGGGCAGGTGGGGCCCAGGTCACCTTGGCCGGATTCCGTCGCACCGCGAATCCGATTGCGGATATCGAGGGACTGCGCCCGATCGACCTCGGCGGGACGCGTGACGGGCGATTCGGCCAACGCCTCGCGGCCGTAGCCAAAGCAGCCGTTTCGATAGGCTCGAAGCTGGGCGGAATGCCAAAGCCGGATGTCATCGTCGCGCGCAACCTGGAAATGCTGGCGCTTGCCCGCCGCGCCAGGTCAGCCTTCGGTGCATCGGTTCCGATCGTATACGAGTGCCTCGACATTCATCGGCTTGTGCTGCGCAACGATGTCCTGGGCAAGGCGCTGCGTGCCACCGAACGATTTCTGGCCAGGGATGTGAAGCTGCTGGTGACCAGTTCGCCTGCCTTCATCGCCAATTATTTCAAGCCGTTCGGCCAGGTCGCGGCACCCATCGAGCTGGTCGAAAACAAATATTTCGAGGCCGCGACGATTGTGCCCGGCGCTGCCGAGGCCGATGAGAGCCCGGTCGGCCCGCCATGGCGGATCGGCTGGTTCGGCGCGCTGCGCTGCCGCCGCTCGCTCGAGCTGCTGGCTGATTTCTCCCGCCGCACGGAGGGCCGCTTCGAGATCGTGCTGCGCGGCCGTCCGGCTTTGTCGGAATTCCCTGACTTTCACGGCTTTGTCGAGGCCGAGCCATGGCTGTCGTTTCTCGGGCCCTACCGCAATCCGGAAGACATGGCGGCGATCTACAACGATGTCCATTTTTCCTGGGCGATCGATTTCTTCGAAGCGGGGCAGAACTCCGAATGGCTTCTGCCCAACCGGCTCTATGAGGGTTGCCGTTTCGGCGCGGTGCCGATCTCGATGGGCAATACCGAGACCGGGCGGTTCCTCAAGCAGCAGGATATCGGCGTGCTGTTGCCGCAGGCGTCGCCCGAAGCGCTCGAAGCCGCGCTAGGCAAGATGGAGGAGCATCGCTTCGCCAGGCTGAAGGGGCGTGTTCTGGCGCGCAACCCGAGGACCTGGAGCTACGATCGCAGCGATTGCCGTGCGCTTGTCGAGCGGCTGCGCAGCCTGACCGCCGTGCCCGGTTCGTTTGCCGCCGAGGCATTGGCATAGGATGGCAGGGGATGGACAGAGGCAAGATGGACAGAGGTTGATGACGCAGACGGAAAAACCCTCATCCAGCCTGATCGTTATCCCATGCCTGAACGAAGCCGCCCATATCGGTGCGCTGCTCGATCAATTGCGGCCCGCGGCCGCCAGGCTTGGCGCCCGGATCATCGTCGTCGACGGCGGCAGCACCGACGGCACGCTTTCCATCGTAGACGAAGTCATTGCCAGGGACCCGCGGGTTATCCTGCTCCACAACAAGCGGCGCATCCAGAGCGCGGCGATCAATCTCGCCGTCGGTACCTTCGGCGATGGTGCCGACTATCTCATCCGCATCGATGCGCATGGCGGTTATCCCGACGATTATTGCGACCGGCTGGTCGAGGAAGCGCTGGCTACATCAGCGGATTCGGTTGTCGTTTCGATGCTGACCAGCGGCAGCGGTGCCGTGCAGAAAGCAGCGGCCGCGGCGCAGAACTCCAAGCTCGGCACCGGCGGCTCGAAGCATAGGCATCTTTCGCAGGGACAGTGGATCGATCACGGCCATCATGCACTGATGCGGATATCGGCGTTCGGCGCCGTCGGCGGCTATGACGAAACGTTCAGCCACAACGAGGACGCCGAGCTCGATTATCGCCTGCGCAAGGCCGGCTACAAGATCTGGATGAGCGGCAAGACGCAGATGGTCTACTACCCGCGCGGCTCGCTCTCAGGCCTCTATTTCCAGTATCTCGGCTACGGTCGCGGGCGTGCCAAGAATGTGCTGAAGCATCGCGTCATCCCGAAGGTGAGGCAGATGGTGCCGCTGCTGGTGTTCCCGGTGGTGCTGCTGGCGGCCTTCTCTTTCGTGCACTGGCTGGCGGCGGTGCCGCTGCTGCTGTGGGCGTCGGTGTGCCTGGGCTACGGGCTGGTGACGGCTATCCGCCAGCGCAAGGCCGACGTTGCGCTGGCCGGTGTCTCGGCCATGGTCATGCATCTTGGCTGGTCGGTCGGCTTCTGGCTGCAGCTTCTCGGCCTCGGCTCGCGACGAGGAGTGGCCTGATGGCGGTGTCGGCAAAGAACCGCAGCATCGACATCGGCGTCTGCACGTTCCGCCGGCCGGAACTGGCCGACACGCTGCGCTCGCTCGACGCCATGGAGATGCCGGTGGGATTCGATGTCCGCATCGTCGTCGCCGACAATGACGACACCCCATCGGCCCGTGACCTGGTGGCGGCGCTGTCGCGGGAATTGACGGTGCCGATCCACTATCAGCACGCCCCGGCGCGCAACATCTCGATCGCCCGCAACGCCTGCCTCGATGCGAGCACCGCGGATTTCGTCGCCTTCATCGACGACGACGAGACGGCCACGACGCCATGGCTTGCCGAACTGGCCGCGATGGCGCAGCAAAGCGGTGCCGCCGCCGTGCTCGGCCCGGTCAGGGCGCGCTATCGCCCGGACGCGCCGGACTGGATGCGGCGCGGCGATTTCCATTCGACCTTGCCCGTCTGGGTGCGCGGCGAGATCCAGACCGGCTACACCTGCAACGTTCTGCTGCGGATGGGCTCGGACAGCCTGCGCGGCCGCCGCTTCAGCCTGGCGCGTGGCCAGACCGGCGGCGAGGACACCGAATTCTTCGACCAGATGCACAAGGCAGGCGGCCGCATCGCCTTCTCGCCCGAGGCATGGGTCGACGAGGTGGTGCCGCGCTCCAGGGCGGCATTCGATTGGCTCGGCCGCCGCCGCTTCCGCGTCGGCCAGACGCATGGCCATCTCCTGGGCAGCAGCGCCAGCGGAATCGGTCTGGCCAAGCAGGTCGGCCTGGCCTCGGCAAAGGCCATCTATTGCTTCGCCTCGGCACTTCCGGTCGTCGTCAGTCCGGTACGCAGGAACCGCAGCGTGCTGCGCGGCATTATGCATGTTGGTGTCGTCAGCGGCCTCGTCGGCATCCGCGAAATCCGCCTCTATGGCCAGCCTTCGCCACAGGAGGGAGGCAAGCGTGCAGCCTGACGTCAGCTCTATCCCCGATGTTTCCTTCGTTATTGCCGCCTACAATGCCGAGACGACCCTTGATCGGGCGATCGCCAGCGCCATCGCCCAGAAGGGTGTCAGCGTCGAAATCATCGTCGTCGACGACAAGTCGCGCGATGCGACGCTCGATGTTGCGCGGGCCTATCCCGGGGATATCGTCCGTGTCATCGCCCTGCCAAGCAATCGCGGCCCGGGCGGCGCCAGGAATGCCGGCCTCGATGCCGCCCGCGGCAGATGGATCGCGGTTCTCGATTCCGACGACGCGGTCTTTCCCGGCCGGCTCGCCAAGATGATCGCGCGTGCCGAAAGCGCGGATGCCCAGATCGCCGTCGACAATCTGCAGGTCGTTCGCGAGGACGGCGTTATCGAGGACGCGATGTTTCCGCGGCAATATCTGGAAGGC
>NZ_RZPF01000066.1:0-13898 GCF_004022735.1 Mesorhizobium sp. M7A.F.Ca.AU.001.01.1.1 | reverse complement strand
GCGATGCTCGACAGCTATGGCATCGTCACCAAGAAGGCGGTCGCCGACAAGGTGGTCGGCGCGGCCGACATCTTCACCACCGCCGACAAGGAGGTGCCGACGCAAGCGGCGCAGGTGCAGAACCTGATCCTGCAGGGCTATGACGCCATCGTCATCAACGCTGCCTCGCCGGATGCGCTCAACGGCGCCATCAAGCAGGCCTGCGATGCCGGCATCACCGTCGTCTCCTTCGATGGCACCGTGACCGAGCCTTGCGCCTACCGCGTCGTCGTCGACTTCAAGGACATGGGCAAGCAGGAAGTCGAGCAGATGGCCAAGTTCCAGCCCAAGGGCGGCAATCTGCTTGAAATCCGCGGCCTTGCCGGCACCTCGATCGATGATGCCATCCATGCCGGCATCCTCGAAGGCGTCGCCGCCCATCCCGAGTTCAAGATCGTCGGTTCGGTGACCGGCGACTGGGACCAGACGACGGCGCAAAAGGCGGTGGCGACCATCCTGCCGTCGCTGCCCGACATCGTCGGCGTCGTCGATCAGGGCGGCGACGGTTACGGCGCCGCACAGGCCTTCGCCGCCGCCGGCAAGCCGCGCCCAACCATCATCATGGGCAACCGCCAGGACGAGTTGCAGTGGTGGAAGGAGCAGAAGGACAAGGACGGCTACCAGACCTGGTCGGCATCGATCGCGCCCGGCGTGTCATCGCTCGCCTTCTGGGTGGCGCAGCAGGTGCTCGACGGCCGCACCGATATTCCGCACGACCTGCTGGTGCCGTATCTGGCCTTCACGCAGGACGATTTCGAGGCCGAGCTGCCAAAGATCCCCAAGGGCGGCGTCGCCAGCCACGAATACACGCAGGAAGACGCGATCGCGGCCATCAAAGCCAACATCAAGTGAGTGTCGGCCAAGCGTTGCCGTCCGTATCGCCAAGCGAGTATCGTTGAGCATGCCCAGGGGTAACGCTGACATCATCAGACTGAACGGCGCCGAAAAGCATTTCGGCGCCGTTCGCGCGCTGGGTGGCGTGGATTTTCACGTCGGACCCGGCGAATGCGTCGGGCTCGTCGGCCACAATGGCGCCGGCAAATCGACGCTGATGCACATGGTGGCGGGCACGCTGGTGCCCGACAGCGGGCAGATCGGCGTGCATGGCGACACCGAGGACAACTACTCGGTGTCGCGCGCGCAGCAGCTCGGCATACGCTGCGTGTTTCAGGAACTGTCGCTGTGCCCCAATCTCAGCGTCGCCGAGAACACACGCATCAACCACGCTTCGCTGCGTGGCTTCGGCTGGCGGCGCAAGGCGGCCGAGCTGATCGCCGCCAAGCTCGACGAGATCTTTCCGGGTCATAGCATCTCGGCGTCGGACATTGTCGGCGACCTGTCGATCGGCCGTCGCCAGATGGTCGAAGTGGCGCGCGCCTTCACCGTCACCCAGGATCGTCTCGACCTCGTCATCCTCGACGAGCCGACATCGTCGCTCGACGCGCATACGGCGGGCCAGTTGCTGGCCTTCGTGCGCCGCTTCGTTGCCGGCGGCAAAAGCTGCATCCTGATCTCGCATGTGCTGGGGGAGGTGCTGCGCAACGCCGACCGCATCGTGGTGATGCGCGACGGCAAGGTGGTTGTCGCCGACGCCGCCACCGCCTTCGACCGTAACCGGCTGGTGACGGCGATGGGCGGCGCGGAAGCGCGCCAGAAGATCGCGGCGCAAATCGCTGCCGCCAAGCCCGCCGCCAGTCCGCTGAGGGTCCGGGCGCGGCCCGCCGCGCAGAAGGACGGCACCGACCTCGTCGCCTGCGCTGGGGAGATCATCGGCCTTGCCGGGCTGGCGGGCCACGGCCAGACCGATCTGCTGCTGGCGATCTTCCGCGGCGCCACGCGCGCCCGGGCCGGCATCGAGGTGACAGCGCCGGTGGCGCTGGTCGCCGGCGACCGCCAGTCGGACGGTATCTTTCCGGAATGGTCAATCGCCGAGAATATCGGCATCCGCTCGCTGGCGCGGCTGCGCAGCGGGCTGCTGATCTCGCCGCAGCGTGAGGCCGAGCTTGCTGCATTCTGGCAGAAGAAGATCGGCATCCGTACGCCTGATATGAACAACAACATTTTCTCGCTATCGGGCGGCAACCAGCAGAAGGCGCTGTTTGCGCGTGCGCTCGGCTCGGATGCACAGATCGTGCTGATGGACGACCCGATGCGCGGCGTCGACATCGGCACCAAGCTGGAGGTCTACGACCTCGTGCGCGAGGAGGCTGCCCGCGGCCGTACCTTCCTCTGGTACACCACGGAAACCGAAGAGCTCGACAATTGCGACCACATCTATGTCTTCAAGAACGGCCGCATCGTCGCCAATCTGCGTCGCGACGAGTTGACCGAAGAGAAGATCATCCAGTCCTCCTTCGGCGATGCGGCCTGAGATGACGGCGGCGACACTCGAAAACGGTCTCAAGGCGTCCGCGGCGCGCGGCAGCGCGGCACGCGCGCGCCTGCTGCGCGGATTGCTGCCGGCGCTGTCGCTGGCGTTGGTGCTCATCGCCATCGCCTGGCTCAACCCGCGCGCCATCAGCTATTTCGGCTTCAGCCTGATGCTGAACCTGGCGATCCCGATCGCGCTGGCGACGATCGCGCAGATGTTCGTCATCGCGGGCAACGAACTCGACCTGTCGATCGGCACCTTCGTCGGTTTCGTCGGCTGCGTCACCGCGACCTGGCTGAAGGACGCTCCGCTGATCGGCGTCGCCATACTGCTCGGCTCGATCGGCATCTATGCGCTGCTCGGGGCGCTGATCCATCTGCGCAATTTGCCGTCGATCGTGGTGACGCTCGGCATGAGCTTCGTCTGGCAGGGGCTGGCCATTCTCGTGCTGCCCAAGCCGGGCGGCAAGGCGCCGGACTGGCTGCTCGGGCTGATGGCGTTCAAGCCGCCTTTTGTGCCGTTCCCGATCATTGCGGCGCTGCTGATCGGCCTCATCGTCCATTTCGGCCTTATGCGCACCTCCTACGGCGTGATCTTGCGCGGCTCGGGCGGCAATCCGGCGGCGCTCGGTCGCGCCGGCTGGTCGCTGCTCCGAACCAAGATTGTGCTGTTTGCGCTCGCCGGCCTGTTCGGCGTGCTGTCCGGCATGGCGCTGATCGGTATCACCACCTCGGCCGACGCCAATATCGGCAATGGCTACACGCTGCTGGCGATCGCCGGCGTCATCCTCGGCGGCGGCGAATTCGTCGGCGGCCGGGTGTCGCCGATCGGTGCGGTGATCGGCGCGCTGACGCTGGCGCTGGCCGCCTCGCCGCTGCTCACCTTCATGCACATCCCGCCGGGCTGGCAGGTGGCCGCCAACGGCGCCATCCTGATCATCGTGCTGGCGGCGCGCGTGCTGATCAGCCGCAAGGAGAGGTGAGCGATGACATCGGTGAGATCGCTGCTTACCAAACCCTGGATCTGGTCGTTCATTGGCGCCTTGCTGGTGTGGCTGGCGACGATCGCCTTCACCGGCGGTTATGGCGGGGGTGGCATGGTGACGGCAGCCCTTTCGCTGGCGGTATTCACCGTCATTGTCGGCGTCGGCCAGATGTTCGTCATCACGCTGGGACCAGGCAATGTCGACCTGTCGCTGCCGGCCAATATCGGCCTTGCCAGCGCCGTCGCGATGAAGGTGATGGACGGCAACGATTCCATGATCGCGGTCGGGCTTTTGGCGGCACTTGCCTGCGGGGCGGCGATTGGCGCCGCCAACTACCTGCTGATCTGGGCGCTGCGCATCCCGCCGATCATCGCCACGCTATCGGCCAGCTTCATCATCCAGTCGATCGACATCAGCTATGGCCGCGGGCTGCAGATCAAGCCGCCGCCGGGCTTCGCCGATTTTGCCAACTGGCAGGTGCTGGGCATTCCGGTGCTGGCGATCCTCACGGTATTGTTCACCGTCGGCGCGGCCATCGCGCTGCAGCGTATGATCTATGGCCGCTCGGTGCTGGCGATCGGCCAGAACATTCGCGCGGCGTGGCTGGCCGGTGTCAATGTCGGCCGCATCCGCTTCCTCACCTACACGCTGTCGGGCGCGCTCGGCGGCATCGACGGCGCGCTGCTCGCCGGCTATTTCCGCGGCGCCAATGTCGACATCGGCAACGAATATCTGCTGGCCTCGATCGCCGTCGTCGTCATCGGCGGCACGTCGGTCGCCGGCGGCAAGGCCAATGTCCCCGGCGTCTGGGGCGCGGCTTTGTTCCTGGTGCTGCTTTTGACCATGCTCAACACGTTTGGGGTGAGCGCCGGGGTGCGGTTGCTGCTGACGGGGCTGATCATCGTCGGGGTGATCACGGCGGCGGGCGGGCAGAAGGCGCTGCGGTAGCCTCCGCCTTCGTCGTCCCAGACACCTTCAAGGCCTGTAATCATTGTGCCAGGCCGACATCCGGTTCCCTTCGACGTTATGGCGCTGTAAATCCCGTTCGCGTGGCCACGGCCGCTGAATAATGCTGGGAGGTTTGCGTGTCCGATTTTGTGAAGGTCAGCCGCGACGGCGACGTTGCCGTCGTCACCATCGACAATCCGCCGGTCAACGCGCTGAGCTTCCATGTCCGCGAACCGCTGATGCAGGCGCTGGTCGAATTGCGCGACGATGCGTCGGTTGCCGCCATAGTCATTGCATGCGCCGGCCGGACGTTTGTCGCCGGCGCCGACATCACCGAGTTCGGCAAGCCGATGCAGCAGCCCGAACTGCGCGCCATCGTGGCGACGCTGGAAACCATCGCCAAGCCGACGGTCGCAGCCATCCACGGCACCGCGCTCGGCGGCGGGCTGGAGCTGGCGCTGGGCTGCCATTTCCGTGTTGCCGATGCCGGCGCCAAGCTCGGCCTGCCGGAAGTCAAACTCGGCCTGCTGCCGGGTGGCGGTGGCACGGTACGGCTGCCGCGCCTTGTCGGCGCGGTGAAGGCGTTGAAGATGATCGTCTCAGGTGCGCCGATCGGCGCGACCGAGGCGCACGCCGCCGGTCTCGTCGATGCCGTCTTCGAAGGCGATCTGACCACGCATGCCGTGAACTTCGCTGGGGAAATCGCCCGCAAGGGTGGTCCCTTCACGCCGGTGCGCGATCGCAATGATGGTCTCAAGCAGACTGATCTCGCGGCGTTCGACGCCGGGGCTGCGGATCTTGCCAGGAAAGCGCGCGGCCTCGAGGCGCCGATCGCTTGTGCGCAGTCGGTGCGCAATGCCGTCACGCTGCCGTTCGATGCGGCACTGGCGGCAGAGCGTGCGCTGTTCGTCAAGCTGGTCGCCAGCGACCAATCGCGGGCGCAGCGCCATCTGTTCTTCGCCGAACGTGAGGCGACAAAGCTTCCAGGAAAAGACGTCGTCAAGCGCAGGATCGCCCGCGTCGGCGTCATCGGTGCCGGTACGATGGGCGGCGGCATTGCCATGGCCTTCGCCAATGGCGGATATCCCGTGACCTTGCTGGAAACCAGCCGTGAGGCATTGCAGCGTGGCTTGGCGACCATCGACAGGAACTACTCGGTTTCCGTCACGCGCGGTTCGCTCAGCGACGACGCCAAGCGGGAGCGGCTCGCCCAGTTCAAGGGCTCCACCGACTATGCCGATCTCGCCGATTGCGACCTGATCGTCGAGGCGGTGTTCGAGGACATGGCGGTCAAGAAGGAAGTGTTCGGCAAGCTCGAAGCCGTGGCGAAGCCCGGCGCGATCCTGGCCACCAACACCTCCTATCTCGACATCAACGAAATCGCTGCCTCGACCTCGCGGCCGCAGGATGTGCTCGGCCTGCATTTCTTTTCGCCGGCCAATGTCATGAAGCTCTTGGAGATCGTGCGCGCCGAGAAGACCGCGCCCGATGCGCTGGCGACATCAGTCGACCTGGCGAGGCGGATCGGCAAGGTGGCCGTCGTGGTCGGCGTCTGCCACGGCTTCGTCGGCAACCGCATGCTTGCCGCGCGGGGCTCGGAATCGGAAGCGCTTCTTCTGGAAGGCGCAACGCCCAGCCAGATCGACCAGGTGTTCACCGATTTCGGCTGGCCGATGGGGCCGTTCCAAATGGGCGATCTCGCCGGTCTCGATATTGGCTGGCGCAACCGCAAGGCACGCGGCCAGAAAGCCGTGATCGCCGACACGCTGTGCGAACAAGGACGTTTCGGCCAGAAGACCGGCCGGGGTTTTTACCTCTATGAGGCTGGCGCGCGCACGCCAGTGCCGGATCCCGAGGTTGAAGCGCTGATCCGCGACAAGGCCGCCGAGAAGGGTATCGCACCGCGTGCGATCAGTGCGGAGGAAATCGTAGAGCGCACGCTTTACCCCCTGATCAACGAGGGCGCCAAGATCCTGGAGGAAGGCATAGCGGCCCGTGCGTCCGACATCGATGTCGTCTGGGTCAATGGCTACGGCTTTCCCATCGGCAAGGGCGGACCGATGTTCTGGGTTGGCCTTGAAGGTCCGGCCAGGATCATCGAGCGGCTCGAATACTGGCATCAACGGACGGGCAAGGATGTGTTCAAGCCGGCGCCGTTGCTGAAGCGGATGGCCGAGACCGGGTCGTGGGAAGCCGGCGGTTAGAGAGCCTACCGGATCCGTGCATCGATGATCTCGACGAAGCGCGCGAACAGGCCGGCCTGCGACTTGATCTTGAGCTTGCGGTAGATGTTGCGGCGATGGACTTTCACGGTTCCCGGCACGATGCGCATGGCGCGGGCGATCGACTCCGTCGAATGCCCCTGCAACACCAGGTCGACGACATGCTTTTCGCGCGGCGTCAGCGACAGGCTCTGCCAGATATGGGCGCGGTCGAATTCGTTGACCATAGCGGCCGTCTCGTCCTGCTTCGCTTCCGCCGTTTCGTCGGCCGGAAGAGCAGGCCAGCGCAACCTGATGAAGCTGATCACCGCGGGAGCCATGTCGCGCAGCAATCTGGCATCGGCGGTGCCGAAAGGGCCTGAAGCGCGCAGCCGCATCAGCGACAACACCAGCGCATCCTTTCCCGGCAGCGGCACGAAGAAGCCGACCTCCTCGGCCAGCCTGGTCTGGCTGTAATAGGAGCGGAAATACTCGCTGGCATAGAAACGGTCCGGCGCCAGCTCGCGCATGCGCCAGAACCCTTCCTTGCGCTCGACCGCAGCGTGATGGAACGGATCGAGCAGATACGGCCCTTCCTGATAGAGCGCGACGAACACATGGCTCTCGGTGGGCGAGAAGGTCTCGAACAGCAGCGGCGGGCGCGAGGCGCCGCGATAGCCGAAGATCACGCAGTGGTCGAATCTAACGTGCTGCCGCAGCCACTCGACCAGCGCCTGGCCAAAGAGATCGCCGCTGGTCTCCCGCGTCGTCGCGACGAGCGTGGCGAGCCGGCTGTATTCGTCGCTGCGGGACAATGCATACCCCCTTAAACGAGAAAATAGATCAGATATACCACCTGAGAGGTATATACTAGCCGCCATTGGCTCTGGTAGCGTTCCGATATTGCCCTGTTGCTGGAGCCATCAGCCTTGACCGCAGTGCCCGACATCGAATTTCGCGGCGTCACCAAGCGCTATGGCGCGGTGACCGCGGTCAGCGGCATCGATCTCGCTGTCCCGCCCTCCGCCTTTGTCGCGCTGCTCGGTCCCTCCGGCTGCGGCAAGACCACCTGCCTGCGCATGATCGGCGGCTTCGAACAGCCGAGCGAAGGCCAGGTGTTCATTCGCGGCCAGGACATGGCCGGCACGCCGCCCTACCGGCGGCCGGTCAACATGGTGTTCCAGCAATACGCGCTGTTTCCGCATCTCGATGTCGAGGACAATGTCGCCTATGGGCTGCGCCAGGCGCGGCCAAGGCTGTCTTCGCGCGAGATCGCCTCAAGGGCGGGCGAGGCGCTCGAAATGGTGCGGCTCGCCGGCTATGGCCGCCGCAAGATCCACGAACTGTCGGGCGGCCAGCAGCAGCGTGTGGCGCTTGCCCGCGCCCTGGTCAACAAGCCGGCGGTGCTCTTGCTCGATGAGCCGCTGGCGGCGCTCGACAAGAAGCTGCGCACCGACATGCAGATCGAGCTGCAGAACCTGCAGCGCGAGATCGGCATCACCTTCGTGCTGGTCACGCACGACCAGGAGGAAGCGCTGTCGATGAGCGATTTCGTCTGCGTCATGAATGGCGGTCGCATCGTCCAGCTCGGGCAGCCGAGCGAGATCTATGACGAACCGGCCGACCTGTTTGTTGCCGATTTCGTCGGCAAGACCAATCTCTTGAGCGGTACTGTCGCCGGGCATTCGGGCGATCTGGTGGAGGTGGCGCTTGCCGACGGCACCGTCATTGCGGCGCGCAAACGGACCGCTTTGCAGCAGGGCGAGGTCGTTTCGGTCAGCCTGCGTCCTGAATCGCTCAGTCTCGGCGCCCAGGCAAGCGGCCCATTCAAGGGCATCGTCCGCAACCGGATATTCCTGGGCTCGACGGCGGAATACGCGATCGAGGTCAAGGGCATCGGAACGCTGCTGGCCAAAGCCGATCACCTGATCGGTCACGGCAACCTCTTCAAGCCGGGTGAACCCGTCGCCATCGGCTTTGCCTCCGGAACGCCGCTGGCGTTTGCGGAGACCAAGAACAACGGGGCCAACCAGAGGGTAGATAAACATGTCGAAATCATATCGTGACGGACTGCCGATAAGCCCTGAGAATTTCGTCGACCAGCTGATGCGTTTGAAGCGCGGCTCGATCGGCCGCCGCGACTTCCTCGGCCTCACCGGCCTTGGCATTGCCACGGCGGTGATGGCGCGCGAGATCGGCATCATGCCGACACCAGCCTTTGCCGCCGAAAGCCTTGGCGACCGCATGTCGATCGCCACCTGGCCGAACTATCACGACCCGGCGACCTTCGAGAACTTCAAGAAGGACACCGGCGTTGCCGTCGAGGTCAACGTGTTCGGCTCCAATGAGGAGATGCTGGCCAAGCTGCAGGCCGGGGCCTCGGGCTGGAGCCTGTTCGTGCCGACCAATTACACGATCTCGACCTACAAGAAGCTCGGCATCATCGAGCCGCTGGAGATGGCGAAGCTGCCGAATTTCGACGGCTCGCAAGAGGATCCGCGCTTCACCTCGGAGGGCACGATCGATGGGACGATCTACGCCGTGCCGAAGAACTGGGGCACCACCGGCTTTGCCGTCAACACCAAGAAGCTGACCAAGCCGATGACGAGCTGGAAGGAGTTCTGGGACACCGCCATGGCGGAAGGCGACAGCCGCACCATGGTGCATGACTACCAGCTGACCACGATCGGCAATGCGCTGAAATATTACGGCTACTCGTTCAATTCGCTCAAGCAGGACGAACTGGCCAAGGCGGAGGAGCTGCTGCTGAAGGTCAAGCCGCATCTGTTCGCGGTCTCCTCCGACTACCAGCCGGGGATGCGCGCCGGCGACGCGTGGATGACCATGTGCTGGACGAATGACGGCGCGCAGCTGCATCGCGACATTCCCGAGATCGCCTATGTGCTGGGCAAGGAAGGCGGCGAGATCTGGACCGATTTCTATGCCATTCCGAAAGACGCGCCGAACAAGCCCGCCGGTTACGCGCTGCTCAACTACCTGATGAATCCGCAGGTGGCGGTGAAGGAGCATTTGGCCAATGGTGCGCCGTCGACCGATGCGCGCGTCAACAAGCTGCTGCCCAAGGAGGTGCTCGACAACCCGATCCTCTATCCGGCAGCCGACCTGTTGACGCCGCTGGAATTCGGCGCGGCGGCAACGTTGACCGATCCGGGCCGCGCCGAATTGATGGCGCGCTTCAAGTCGGCCTGAGCGACGGCCTCAAATTCGACTCAGATAATTTGACCGGCGGGTTTATGCCCGCCGGCACCGGGGCAATCTTTCCATGCACGGCAGCCGTCTTCGCAGGAATTTTCTGACCGCCATGCTGCTCGGTCCGGCGACCGCGTGGCTGGTGGTGTTCCTGGTGCTGCCGTTCATCGCCATCGCCGTGTTCAGCGTCGGCGAACGCGCACCGGAAGGCGGCTATCAGGCCGCCTTTACGCTGGCGCAATATGCCAATCTTCCGGCGCGGGCGACCGCCTTCTGGAACACCATGGTGCTGGCGCCGGTGGGAGCGCTCGCCTGCCTTCTCGTCGCTTATCCCGTTGCCTACTATCTCGCCTTGCGCGCGCCGCAGCGCTGGCGGCTGATCCTGCTGGCGCTGGTCGTCATTCCGTTCTGGACCAGCCTGCTGATGCGGACCTATGCCTGGATGTACATTCTGGGCGGGCGCGGCATTCCGGCGCTGCTCGCCTTTGTCGGCATCGAGGATGTCAGGCTGATCAACACGCCGGGCGCGGTGCTGCTCGGCATCGTCTATGGCTACCTGCCGTTGATGATCCTGCCGATCTATGTCAGCCTCGAACGGCTTGACCGCAGGCTGCTGGAAGCCTCCGCCGATCTCGGCGCCACGCCACTATCGACTTTCCTGGGCGTGACCCTGAAACTGTCGTTGCCGGGCGTGATGACCGGCTTCTCGCTGGTCATGATCCTGCTGCTCGGCGAATATCTGATCCCGACGCTGCTTGGCGGCGGCAAGGTGTTCTTCATCGGCAATGCGCTGGTCGACCTGTTCCTGCAATCGCGCAACTGGCCGTTCGGATCGGCCATCGCCATCACGCTGGTGCTGGTCTCGGTGGAGGTGCTGATTGCCGCAAACCGCATTTCGACCCGAGTTTCGGGCGCGCGCCGGGTGGATCTGATCTGATGCGGGCTTTCGTCATTGCGGTGTTCGCTTTCCTCTATCTGCCGATCGCGCTGGTGGTGCTGTTTTCCTTCAACGCCGGCCACCATGCCAGCGAGTTCACCGGCTTTTCGGTGCAATGGTACGGCAAGGCACTGGCGAACCCGTTCCTGGTCGAAGCGCTGAAGAACAGCCTGTTCATCGCCACCACCAGCGCCTTGCTGGCGGCGCTGTGCGGCACCGCGGCGGCACTCGGCCTGGCGCGCGTCGGCGTGCGGACCCGCGCGGTCTTCGACGCACTTCTGGGCGCCGCGATCGTCGTTCCGGGCGTCGTGATCGGCATTTCGACTCTGGTCGCGCTCGTCCAATTGTTCACCGTGGTCAATCCGTTCCTCGCCTCGATCTGGCCGGACGACCAGCCGCCGCGGCTGGCGCTCGGCTACGGTTCGATCATCGCGGCGCACGGGCTGTTCTCGATGGCGCTGGTGACGATGATCGTCGGCACGCGGCTCGGCAGCCTCGACCGCAATCTGGTCGAGGCGTCGAGCGATCTCTACGCGACGCCGTTGACGACGTTCCGCTCGATCGTGCTGCCGCAGGTCATGCCGGCGGTCGTTGCCGGCTTCCTGCTCGCCTTCACCTTCTCCTTCGACGATTTCATCATCGCCTTCTTCGTCGCCGGCGCGCAGACGACGCTGCCGATCTATGTCTTCGCGTCGATCCGGCGCGGCGTGACGCCGGAGATCAACGCCATCGCGACGATCGTGCTCGTCGCTTCCGTGCTGCTCGTGGTGCTTGCCCAATGGCAGTTGCGCCAGCGCAAGCCGTCGAACTGAAAGCCGCATCATGATCCTCAAAGACCGCATCGCCGTGGTGACAGGCGCCGGCTCCGGCATCGGGCGCGCCGGCGCCATGATCATGGGCAGGGAAGGCGCGGTGGTCGTCATCGCCGACAGGGATCAGGCCGCCGGCGAAGCAACGGCTTCGGACATCCGCGCGGTCGGTGGCCAAGCCGAGGCGATCACGACCGATGTCGCTGATGATGCGGCGGTCGAACAGCTCATTGCCGGCACGCTCGACAGGCATGGGCGCATCGACATCCTGCACAATCACGCCGGCATCCAGATCGGCGGCACGCTGACCGAAGTGGAGGTCGGCGGCATGGATGCCTCGTGGCGGGTCAATGTGCGGGCGCAGTTCCTGGCGGCGAGACAGGTCATGCCCTCGATGATCGCGCAGGGCGGCGGGGTCATCCTCAACACCGCCTCCAATTCGGGCGTGTTCTACGACCGCGAGATGATCGCCTACGCAACCTCCAAACATGCGGTGGTGGCGATGACACGGCAGATGTCGCTCGACTATGCCCGTCACAATGTCCGCATTAACGCGCTCTGTCCGGGCTGGGTCGACACGCCGTTCAACGAACCGTTCATCGCCCAGATGGGCGGACGCGGGGCGATCGAAACCTATGTCCGCACCAAGATCCCGATGGGCCGCTGGGCCAGCGCCGATGAGATCGCCGAAGCGATCCTGTTCCTTGTCTCCGACCGTTCATCCTTCATGACCGGCCAGGCGCTGGTAATCGACGGCGGTGAAAGTATCGGCTGAGCCTTTTGCTTTCGCTATCAACTCCCCTGTTTTCAAAGCTTGTCCGATATACCACGCAAAGACTTTCACCCATGCCGCTGCTTGCCCGCAGGACTATAGTCCTGCCGGCATGGGACTTCAGTGCCATGGCCGTCCAAGAGCGTGAATTTGTGTTTGATATCAGTCGGTTAAGTTTCTGGCCGGGTGCCAGATCGCGTATTGAGACAGCATTTGTCTAAAGTTTACTCTGCACTATTAGCAATTCCTCATAGGACGGTCGCTTAGCGGTCGGGCCAGGGCGACGATTCCCGAGGAGATTACCATGACAAACCGGAAAACTCTGCTGGCGGCGCTTGCCGCATTGGCGCTCCTGGCATCTCCGGCGCTCGCCGGCAATGGGCACGGCGGTGGCGGTGGCAATGCCGGAGGCAACGGGCACGGCAACGGCGGTAGCAATGGCAACGGCGGCGGCAATGGCAAGAGCGGCGCTTCGCACGGCAAGTCGTCGTCGGCCCCCGGCCAGGTGGCCAAAGCGGACGACACCACGGTCGACAAGACCACCAAGGTCTCGTCCGTGCCCAAAGGCAAGAACATCCACGCCAAGCTTGGCCGGGTGAGCTCGCTGAAGCGCAACATCAATGCCTATATGAACTCGAAGAGCAAGAAATTCGCCGCCCTTCAGGCATTCGTGACGCAGTCCGCCAAAGCCAAGGTCGCTCAGGCCGCCGCCGACGCAGCACAGGCTAAGCTGGATGCGCTGACGTCCCTGACACCCGATCAGATTGCCGCGATGTCGCCCGAAGATCAGGCGGCCCTGCCTGGGAAGATAGCTGCTCTGCAGGCCGAGGTCGCTGCCGACAACGCTGCTGCTGCTGCGGCCGCGGTCGGCACCGATGATGCATCGCTCGACGCGGCATTGGCGGATATGGCCAACAAGCCCGTCGACGCCGCGGTCACGTCCTGGGCTCAAGACGTCCTTGCCGGCAAGATCGACCAGACGGCTGCCGCGATGCAGACGGAAACGACGCCGTAACGAACCGCCGCCGAAACGGTAGTGGTCAGTCAAAGAAGATGCCGCCGGGTTTCACTCGGCGGCATTGCCTTTTCCCGCTCATGGTCGGGCTGGCTATCCAGGGATAGCCACCGAGCTGGCGTCCAGGGATAGCCAGGCTCGAAACACTCAGACGTGCTTGCGGCCGCCGGTTTCGCGGAACCAGCTGTCGGGATAGGGATACCACCAGTCCTGGATCGCAGGCTTGTGGTCGATGATCACCATTTTGGAGCGGCGGAAGGCGTCGAGCCCCTGGCGTCCGAGCTCGCGGCCAAGGCCCGAGGCCTTCCAGCCGCCGAACGGCAGGGCATCGTTGTCGATCAGCGGGTTGTTGACCCAGACCATGCCGGCTTCGAGCCGTTCAGCCGCCTCGTGGGCTTCGGCCAGATTCGATGTGAACACCGAAGCGCCGAGCCCGAACGGGCTGTCATTGGCAAGCCGGATCGCCTCGTCGAAATCCCTGACCCGGCAGATGGCGGCGACGGGTCCAAAACACTCTTCGCGCACGATCGCCATATCAGGGGTGACGCCGGTCAGGATGGTCGGTTCGTAGAACCAGCCGATGTTGTGCGCCGGCGGGATGCGCCCGCCGG
>NZ_RZPF01000670.1:0-3619 GCF_004022735.1 Mesorhizobium sp. M7A.F.Ca.AU.001.01.1.1 | reverse complement strand
AACCCAGTAGACCCCGCCATTGGCCGGGATGGTGAAGCCGACATCGTTCAATGCCTGAAAGCATTCCGCGTGGCAGTGATGCGCACCGTCCTCATTACCGACGATGGCCACCAGGGCCACCTTTCCTGCTGCCGGCATTCGCCCTCTGTCATCCGTCTCCTCGAGAAAGGCATCCATCCGCTCCAGGACGCGCTTGGCCACACTCGAGGGCTGGCCAAGCCAGATCGGAAGCCCGAGCACGAAGATGTCGGCCGCCAGTATCTTCTTTCTGAGTTTCGGCCAATCGTCGCCCTCGCCCATGTCGGAGAGCACGCCGGGCTTGATATCGTGGCTGAGCGCACGCACGATCTCGCCCTTCACATCGTATTGCATCAACGCCGCCAGGACATCGGCGAGCAACCGATCGGTGGAGGATTTTTCCCTGTCGTTCGAAGCTTTGAGCGAGCAATTGAGTGCGAAGGCCGTAAGCGGCATGTGAATCTCCCTGCATTGTCCTAATTGCAAACCGCCGCGACGACTTCGCGACTGCCCATTCGCCCGTTGCGGGATCGCCCGGCATTCTAACGCCAGGGTTAAATGCTTGTTCCGCAGGCGGACCAACAGGGCCGGTGGATGGCCCCCTCCTCCCACTTGGTGACGGTCGAGCCGGCTCAGAAAGCGGGCTGGTCCTTGAGCACAGACGTTGGAGAACGGACAGCGGCGAGCGACGCAGATTGAACTGGTGGGGCAACCTATTCGTTCGCTCTTCGTTTTCTTCTGAGTTCCCGAAAATGGATAGACGATGCTCGTCCAGACCCTCGAAGCAGGCGATATGCAGCTGGCGGTATCCACGGCCGGCGATCCGCGCCGACCGGCCTTGATCCTTCTGCACGGCTGGCCCCATTCCCGGAAAATCTATGATGGTGTGCTCGATGAACTCGGCACGCGATACTTTACGCTGGCTTTCGATCTTCCGGAGATCGGTGAATCGCGTGGCACTCCGCCGTCGGCGGAAAAGAAGGTTCTTGCCGATATTGTGATTTCAGCCGCCGAGGCGCTTGGGGCCAAATCCATCGTCGTTGCAGGCTTCGATGTGGG
The DNA here is from genome assembly GCF_004022735.1 of Mesorhizobium sp. M7A.F.Ca.AU.001.01.1.1. Classification (NCBI taxonomy): domain Bacteria; kingdom Pseudomonadati; phylum Pseudomonadota; class Alphaproteobacteria; order Hyphomicrobiales; family Phyllobacteriaceae; genus Mesorhizobium; species Mesorhizobium sp. M7A.F.Ca.AU.001.01.1.1. Next base: position 2,542 of record NZ_RZPF01000670.1, on the reverse strand, counting down.
CGGCATGATTGCCTTCGCTGCTGCTCGCCATCATGGCGGTCGCATCGTCGGCGCGGTGCCGATGAATACGGTTATCCCCGGCCTTCATCCATGGACGAAGGTAGTCGCAAACCCGGGCATCTGGCACTTTGCGTTTCATGCGGTGCCTGAGTTACCGGAGTTGCTGGTGACGGGCCATCAACGCGCCTACTTCGATTTTTTCTTCGATCTGCTCGCCGGCCGTCCCGAAGCATTGACCAATGAAATGCGGGAGACGTTGACGCAGGCCTATGCGAGGCCGGAGGCACTTAAGGCCGGCTTTGATTGGTATCGCGCGTTCAAGCAGGATGCCGAGGCCAATGCCCCGGCGCGCATCGAAGTTCCGATCCTTTATATCCGCGGCGACGCGGATTTTGGATCGATTGACGATTACCTCGAAGGTCTGAGGATGTCTGGCGCAAAGAACCTGCAAGGTCACATGATCGCCAACTGCGGCGAATTCCTGCCGATCGAGGCACCGGCAGAATTCGTCAAGGCGCTGGTGGAATTCGCACCGAGATAGTGAAGCGATCAGCGTTATGCAGGTGCCTACTGGCTCGTGGAAGTTACGCGCCAGACCGTGTTCCCGACATCGTCGGCGATCAGCAGCGCGCCGGATTTGTCGACGGCAACGCCGACGGGCCGCCCGTGCGCCTTGTTGTCCTTGCCGAGGAAACCGGTGACGACGTCCTGCGGCTTGCCATCTGGATGACCGTCTTTAAACGGCACGAAAACGACCTTGTAGCCGTTGAAGCTCTTGCGGTTCCAGCTACCATGCTCGCCAACAAAGGCGCCGTTGCGATAGAGCTCCGGCAGGTTGGTTCCAGTGTAGAACGTCAAGCCCAGAGGTGCGACGTGGGAACTCAAGGCATAGTCGGGAGGGATCGCCTTGGCGACGAGGTCCGGCCGCTGCGGCATCACGCGCGGGTCGACATGCTGACCATAGTAGCTGTACGGCCAACCATAGAACGCGCCGTCCTTGACCGAGGTCATGTAGTCGGGAACCAGGTTAGGACCGAGCTCGTCGCGCTCGTTGATCACAGCCCACAGCGCGCCGCTCTGCGGCTCCCAACTCAGCCCGTTGGGATTGCGCAGGCCGCTCGCGAAAATACGATAGCGGCCAGTGGCCCTGTCGACTTCCCAGATGGCGGCCCGGTCCTTTTCCGCCTGGATGCCGTTCTCGGTGATGTTGCTGTTGGATCCGATGCCGACATACAGCCGAGACCCGTCGGGGCTGGCCACGAGAGACTTTGTCCAGTGGTGATCGATAGGTCCGCCGGGCAATGGCGTCAGCACGGCGCCCGGCGCGGTGATCTTGGTGTCGCCCGACGTGTAGGGATAACGCACGATGGCGTCGGTGTTGGCGACGTAGAGATCGTTGCCGACCAGGGCCACGCCAAAGGGCGAATTGAGATGATCGAGGAAGACCTCCTGGACATCGGGCAGACCATCGCCGTTCGTATCCCGCAGCAGGGTGATACGGTTGCTTCCTTCGGTGCCGCCGCCCGAGGTCGCCATCGACTCGATCCAGCCCATGATCAGGTCTTTCGGCCGCTTGATCGCGGCACCGGGCGGCGCCACGGATTCGACCACCAGAACGTCACCATTCGGCAATGTGTAAAGCGAGCGCGGATGCCTCAAGCCCTTGGCAAAGGCCTGGATTTGCAAACCCTTGGCGACGGTCGGCTTCTCGTCTTGTTTCCAACCGACGACCGACGCGACATGCATGGGCGGCACCAGATACTGAATAGGTTCAGGCAGCGTCGGGTTTGCTCCGACCTGATCGGTGGGATCCGGTTCGTTATCGCTGCATGCGGGCAGCGCCAAAATCGATCCGAACAGCAGACCGAGGCTCGCGATACGCCGGATATGTCTGGCGGAGACATTCATTCGACCACCTCCACTTGAGTGTGGCCGGAGCTCCATCCCAGCAGTCCCAGCAAGAGGATAACGATCACGGCGACGGCGGACAGGATGAGCCCCGTCGGCACGACCGAGGTCCAGGCATCACGGCTGTGCACCAGTGCGTTGAAGAGCGATATGACGAGCACGACGAGGCTGCCAAGGAGATATGGCCATGCAGGCCCGGCTTGACGGGCAAGTCGGCCGGTAGACAAATCGACAAGTGCTGCAAGGACCGCGAGCACGCCTACAACCAGGCCGGCAAGGAGCAGCCAGGCGGAAAAATCTGCCCACATCATTTCAGCGCTTCGCCAATAGGCAACGTCGGTCAGCAATGTGCCGACGAAACATGCGTTTGCGACCGCCATCGGCGTTTTATGGAACGGACGCCTGGCTGCCACCAACACGGATCGGGCACGGGCCATGGACATTCTCCACCTTTGAAGCTGTACCTGTCCTCCAAACCAACTTGTGGTTGGGAGGTTCCCGGAACCGTTTTGCGTTCAAGAACTCGTGATGGCGCTGGCAATGCGACAGAACGGCTCGGCGCGCGATGCTCATGCGGAGTTGGCGCGCAATGTCCTCAAGGTGATCGAGTAGCGGTGCAGGTCAACCGCCGGAA
>NZ_RZPF01000669.1:0-3624 GCF_004022735.1 Mesorhizobium sp. M7A.F.Ca.AU.001.01.1.1 | reverse complement strand
CCGCGACACCGTGCCGATCGAAATGTTCAGGTGACGGGCAAGGTCATGAATGCTGGATGCCAAGTGACTGTACTCCCCTTGCTTGGCTAGCACCGGTAGCCGCTCAGGCCAAGGCGACAGGACGATTTTCACGAGCGGCCAATTGACATTCTACGCCTTCGGGTGTGTTCTCGTAAACGTTTACGGAAAAACGTTTACGGTCATGCCGTGGATGCCGTGACGATCGGTCTGGAGGGACCGAGCGGAGGAGGAGCGCCGGATGATCAATGCCGTCCTGGTCGGCTGCGGAGCGATGAGCAAGGCCTGGCTCGATGCCGCGCAGCAAGTCAACGGGCTCGCCATTGTCGGCCTTGTGGATCTCGATGCCGACAGGGCACGGGCGCGGGCGCACGAATACGGCCTCACCAATGCCGTCATCGGCAGCAGCCTCGATGCCGTCCTCGATCAGATCAAACCGCAAGCGGTGTTCGATGTCGTGGTTCCCGCCGCCCGGCGCGCGGTCGCGCTGTCCGCCTTTGCGCACAATTGCCATCTGCTGACGGAAAAGCCGCTCGCCGACAGTCCGGAAAATGCGCGCGCCATCGTCGAGGCCGCGCGCCGCGCCGGGCGCATCCATGCGGTCGTGCAGAACCGCCGCTATGTCGCCAATGTCAGGCGCATCCGGAGGTTCCTGGACTCCGGCGCCATCGGTGCGCCGACCAGCATCCACGCCGACTTCTTCGTCGCGCCGCATTTCGGCGGTTTTCGCGAGGAGATGGCCCATGTGCTGCTGCTCGACATGGCGATCCACACCTTCGACGCCGCTCGCTATATGGTGAATGGCGAGCCGGCCGGCGTCTATTGCCAGGAATGGGAGCCGGCCAGTTCCTGGTACAGGCAGGGATCTTCGGCCAGCGCCGTCTTCGATCTCGGCGACGGCAAGGTCTTCACCTACGCCGGCAGCTGGTGCGCGGCCGGCTTCCGCACCAGTTGGGAAAGTGCATGGCGCATCGTTGCCGAGCGCGGCAGCCTCATCTGGGACGGTCATGACGATTTGAGGGCAGAAGCAGTGATGCCGGGCCGCGAGGGAATGTTCGACAAAACCCAGCCGATCGAGGTGCCGCCGCTCGATGCGTCCGATCGCGTCGGCGGCCATCTCGGCATTCTCCAGGATTTCATGCACGCCATCGAGACCGGCACCGAGCCGGAAACGCGCGGCGGCGACAACATCAAGAGCCTGGCCATGGTTTTTGGCGCCATCGAAAGCGCCGAGACCGGCCGCCGCGTGACAATCGCAGAGGAAGCACAATGACGCCGAACCCGCTTCTCGACATCCGGATCGGCACCATGGTGCGGGCCAATCTCGACGACCCGGCGGCTTACATCAAGCAGATCCTGCCGCTCGGCTTCGAGAGCATCCAGCCCTTCTTCTGGCAGACGCTGGGCGGCAAGGATTTGCCGCGGCTGGCCGGCCAGATCCGCGAGGCGATCGGCGATGCCGACGTCACCGTGTCCTCGCTCGGCGTGTTCGGCAATCCGCTGGAAGACGGCGAGGTCGATCGCGGCGTGCTCAAGGCCTGGGAGACGGTCATCGACAATGCGCATCTGTTCGGCACCTCGATGGTCAGCGGCTTCACCGGCCGCCTGCGCGGCAAGAAGCTGACCGACAGCCTGCCGCGCTTCAAGGAGGTCTGGGGACCGCTGGCCAGGCGCGCCGCCGACAAGGGCGTGCGCATCGCCTTCGAGAACTGCGCGATGGACGGCAACTGGGCCGCCGGCGACTGGAACATCGCCCACAATCCGGACGCCTGGGAGCTGATGTTCAACGAAGTGCCGGACGACAATCTCGGACTGGAATGGGAGCCCTGCCACCAGCTCGTCTATCTGATCGATCCGATGCCGCAGATCCGCAAATGGGCGCCGCGCATCTTCCACGTCCACGGCAAGGACGCGACGGTGCGCTGGGATGTCATCCGCGAGCATGGCGTGTTCGGCCGGCTGCCCTTCGTGCAGATGCGAACGCCGGGCTTCGGCGACAGCGACTGGACGCGGGTGATCAGCGAATTGCGGCTGGCCGGATACAAGGGCGCCATCGACATCGAAGGCTGGCACGACCCTGTCTATCGAGGCGATCTCGAAATCACCGGGCAGGTGCGCGCGCTGGAATATCTCAAGCAATGCCGGGGAGGGGCCAGCTACCTGCCGAACCCGATGTGAGGATCGGCCGGCGGGAGGAGCCGGCCGGGATGTCTGCAACGCACATTGCCGAAGCGAATGTCGAAACCCCTCGCTTGCGAGGACAAAAAGGGAGGATAAGTGCATGAGCATGACGATGAGAAGGACAGTTCTGCGCTCGACCGTCGTGGCCGCCGCCACGGTGCTTGCCGCTGCGATCTCCACCTTGCCCGCGCAGGCGCTCGACGCCAAATGGTGCAAGGACGTCCACATCCGCTTCTTCGTCGGCGGCGCCGAGGGCGACGCTTTCGGCACCATCGTCTACAATGGCGCCAAGCAGGCAGAGGCCGATCTGGGGCCGAAGGTCGACTACATCTTCTCCCAGTGGGACATCGAAAAGATGGTGCAGCAACTGCGCGAGGCCGTCGCGGTCAAGCCCAACGGCATCGCCATGATGGGCCATCCGGGCGACGCATCAATCATGCCGCTCGCCGAACAGGCGCACAAGGACGGCATCAAGATGATGTACCAGAACGTGCCTGTGCCGAAGGTGGTGGAAGCGTTCGGCGGCGGCTATGTCGGCGCCCAGCAGGAACAGCAGGGCCGCGCGCTCGGCGCCGAGGCGTTCAAACTGGGCAAGCTGAAGGCCGGCGACAAGGCGATCATGATCGGTCCGTTCGAAAACGAAAGTCGCGGCGCGCGCGAACGCGGCACGGTGGCGGCGCTCAAGGAAGCCGGCGTCGAGGTCATCCAGTTGTCCTCACCGCCGAGCGGCGAATGGGCGTCCGATCCCAACCTGGCCATTCCGGTGATCACCGCGGCGCTGCTCAACAATCCCGACGTCAAGGCGGTCGGCTATCCCGGCGGGCAGATGCTCGGCAATGTCTCGACCTATATGCAGGCGGCCGGACGCAAGGCGGGCGAGATCTTCAATTTCGGCTTCGACACCAGCCCGCAGATCGTCGAGGGTTTCAAGGGTGGCTGGGTGCAATTGACCGCCGACCAGCAGCCGTTCCTGCAGGGCTATCTGCCGATCCTCAGCCTCTGCCAGCAGGTTGTGCTGGGGCTGGCGCCGATGAATGTCGACACCGGCGCCGGCTTCGTCACGCCCGAAAATTACGAGATCGTCGCCGAGCTCGCCAAGCAGGCGCTGCGCTGACCTCCCAAGCCGCCGGCCGGGATCTCAGGCCCCGGCCGGCGGGACCGCTGGCGACGACGCCGGCACGAGACAATGAAAGCGAGCATCCGATGGCCGAACGCCTCATCGAACTGCGCGACATCAGCAAGTCCTATGGCCAGGTCTATGCACTGGGCGGGGTCAATCTCAGCGTCGACCGCGGCGAGGTGGTCGGCCTGCTCGGCGACAATGGCGCCGGCAAGTCGACGCTGATCAAGATCCTCTCGGGCGTGGTCAAGCCGACCAGCGGCGAAATCCTCGTGCGTGGCAAGCCGGTGACCGGGTGGAGCTGT
>NZ_RZPF01000668.1:0-3631 GCF_004022735.1 Mesorhizobium sp. M7A.F.Ca.AU.001.01.1.1 | reverse complement strand
GCGTTGTAATCATCCGCAACCCATCGGCCCTGGCCGTCGGGCCTGCCTTGCGCCCGGTGAAGCGGATGGTCTCGTAGGCCGGCGCGAAGCCCTTGCGCCGGTAATTGGCCTGCTGCTCGGCGACGCCGTCAAGGCCGACGGTCCGGCCTGCAAGCCTTTTCATGCCGGCGTCCCACACCGTCTTGCCGTAGCCCATGCCGCGCATGTCAGGCCGGGAGATGTAGAGGCCGATGAAGCCGAATTCGCTGCCATAGGCCACGGCCGAAATTGCCGCGACCATGTCGTCGCCGACAAAGGCGCCGATGAAGCCTTCGGGGTCCGCCGCCTGGAGCATCGCCGGGTCTTCAAGACCTGGGTTCCAGCCTTCCGCAGCTGCCCAGTCGACGAGAAGCGCCAGTTCCTGCAGGGACAGTGTGCGGATGATCGGCGTCATTGCGTTAGCTATCTTCTTCCGAGGGCGCCGCCTGGCCGGCGGCTTTGCGGCGCAGCACCTTGGTCAGCTTCCAGATCGTCGGGCTGTTCTTGACGAAGGCTTTCAGCCGCGCGCCTTGCCGAAGCGTCAGCGCCAGCATGCGGCCCTTCACGGTCAAGGGGACCAGCACTTCGAAATGCCGCGTTTCGATATCGCACCACAGCCGCTTGTAAGGCTCATCTCCTACCGAAAAGTCATACACCTCGAAACCGGTCTCGCAGGCTTCCTGGATGTTGTCGAAGAACAGGAAGTCGCCGGGGCTGGCGTGCCCGAGATCGTCCTCGGCGATCGCTCCGAATTCGCAGATCAGGCGTTTGCCCGAGCGGCTTGAACCGGTAATGGCGCGCAGCTTGCCGGCAACCTCGAGCCCGTGCAGCACGAAGGAAGGCTTGTCCTCGCTAAGTGCTTGCGAAAACAGCGCGCGGAAGAAGCCGCGCACCTGCGCGTCGCCGAAGACGTTGGCGATGCCCATCTTGCGGAAGCGGAGTTCCTTCATCTCGAAGAAGGCGTCGAGCAGCCTGTCGATCTCGTCCGGGGTGCGGGCCTCGATGCGCCGGTGGCTGCCGACGGTCTCGAATTTCCGGATCTGCGACCGGTGCTTCTTGCGTTTGCGTTTGCCACTGGCGCGAGAAAGCAGCGCATCGAAGCCGCCGGCGAGATCGACGGCCAGCGACAGATTGGGGCTGGAAAAATGGTCAAGCGATGCGAGCGGATTGGCGACGCCGTCGAGATCGGGCAGCAACCGCTCGAGCGCGACCAGATCGATGTCCGGGCGTGCCTCGGCGATGGCCGCCAGCACCGATCGGAGGGCCGGCATATCCACCTTGGCCAGCCAGTTCGGGTCCGCGGCGACGAAGTTGCCGTTGGCGTGGCGCCCACCCATGAAGCGGGCGATCCGGAACGGCCCCTTCGAGGCAACCTCCAGCGCCAGCGAAAAAACCGGTTTGCCCTCGGCACTCAGCGTCGCGACGAGCAGGTCCGGTCGTGTCTCGGCCGCCCAGTTCAGGATCCAGGCAGCACTCTGCGCCGGACCAAACAGAGCCGAGCGGCAGAACTCGGCATAGGCCGCCAGTCCGTCCGTGGACGCCACCGAGATCGACAGGCCGGCACGGTCCCGTGGCAAGGCGCGCGACGATGCCTCGGTTGCCGCAAGCCGATTGCCGTCAAATGACGCAGTTGCGTCAACCATACCTCAATCCTTAGGGCGTATTGGTCGCGATTTGGGGGTTCGCATAGGCGCATTCCGTGCTTGGATCAGCCTAGGCGCAAAAGGTGAATGAATGATCGACGGCGGGGAGGCAATCCGGAAACTGGCGCTGAACGTCGCCCGCTATACCGGCCTTGCACCGCTGGCCAAGCCGTTCATCGGCGGCATTGGCGCCATCCTGATGCTGCACCGTGTTACCGCGACGCCGGAAAAGCCGGACGGCGTCAACCGGCATCTGAATATCGCGCCCGGGTTCCTCGATGCCATGATCGCCGACATGAAGGCGCATGGCTATGCCTTCGTCTCCATGGACGAAGCCGTCGAGCGCATCAAGGCGGGCGGCAAAGGCGGTCAGTTTGCCACGATCACCGCCGACGATGCCTATCGCGACAATATGGTCGAGGCGCTGCCGGTGCTGGAGAAGCACGGCGCGCCGATCACCATCTATGTCGCGCCCGGGCTGATCAACGGCACAGCCGACCTGTGGTGGGACGTTGTCGAGGACATCGTCAACGCGCGCGATACCTTGACGCTGACGCGGCCGAAGGGTCCGCTGACGATCGATTGCTCGACCCCCGCGAAGAAGCTGCAGGCCAATGCACGCCTGCACGCCTATCTCACCTCCGAAATCCGCGAGAAGGACCTGCAGGCGGTGTTGCGCGATCTGGCTCGCGCAAATGGCATCGACGCCGACGGTCCGCGCCTGCGCACATTGATGAACTGGGACGAAATCCGCCGCATCGCCGCGCATCCGCTGGTGACGATCGGCGCCCATACGATCAACCACAGCAATCTGAAGCGGCTCTCCGAAGCCGATGCCCGGCACGAGATCGGCGCCGTGCGCGCCATGTTGCTGGCCGAACTGGGCGAAGAGCCCCGCCATTTCGCTTACCCCTATGGCTATGCGAGTGCCGTAGGCTGTCGCGAAGTCGGCTTTGCCCGTGACGCAGGCTACACCTCTGCCGTGACGACGCGCCACGGCGTGCTGCGCGCCGAACATGCCGGGTTCCTGCAGGCTTTGCCGCGGATTTCCGTCAACGGCCGCTATCAGAGCCTCGCCCATATTCGCACCATGCTGTCGGGCGTGACGACGCCGCTCGCCAATGCCGGCAAGATGGTCGTCACCATCTGACGCTGGCGGTTTCGCCTAGCGCTTGGCCCTCGGCTCCAGCATCAGCCATTTGATGATGCCCATTGCCGGCAGCACCCAGACCAGGCCGCTGAGCAGGAAGAACAGGAAATGCACCCACGGACCCGACTCCGACAGCCGGGCGACCGCGAAGATCGATGCGACCAGCGCATAGATGATGACCAGCGCCACCAGCAGAAACATTCCGATCAGCTTTTTCAGGCGCAGGGGCATGGTTGGTCTCCTGATCGAGCATGCCGGAATTTGCACAGGCGGCCTGGCAGGCTCAAGGGGTAACGGCCTCGCATAGGCCTTGAGGCGAGACTGCGCAACCGGTGAGACGCGGCGCGACGGCGTGCCGCGCCGGATGGTCTTGCCAGCACGGGTGCGATGGTCCACCAATCCGCCAAATCAACCTGCCGGGACAAGATCATGGCTGCCATATCAGCTGCCGCGCCATACGTCGCCCGCGACCGCGACCTGCATAACCGGGCGCTGCTGCGCGCCTGGCTCTATGTGGTGCTTCTGGTGCTGTTTGCGCTGGTGCTGGTCGGCGGCGCCACCAGGCTCACCGATTCCGGCCTGTCGATTACGCAGTGGAAGCCGATCCATGGCGTGATCCCGCCGCTCAACGATGCCGAGTGGCAAGAGGAATTCCAGCTCTACCAGCAGATCCCGCAATATGCCGAGCTCAACAAGGGCATGGGCATCGAAGCGTTCAAATCGATCTTCTGGTGGGAATGGGCGCATCGCATCCTGGCGCGCAGCGTCGGCCTGGTCTTCGCCTTGCCGCTGCTGTTTTTCTGGGCAACGCGCCGCATCG
>NZ_RZPF01000667.1:0-3631 GCF_004022735.1 Mesorhizobium sp. M7A.F.Ca.AU.001.01.1.1 | reverse complement strand
CCTTCATGTTGCGCAGATAGCCGCCATTGCGGTTGGCGTAGCGCGGCGCGATGGCGCCGAACAGACGCTTGCCGACGCCTTCATTGCCGATCTGGGCAATGACCTGGCGGCGGGCGTGCAGGTCGCCACGCTTGCCGAGCGTCACCAGCTTCTCGACGATCGGACGCAGGTCCTTCGCCTTCGGCAAGGTTGTGACGATCTGCTCGTGCTCGAGCAGCGACACGGCGAGGTTGGCGAACATCGACTTGCGATGGCTAATGCTTCGGGCGAAGCGGCGGCCTTTGAAACCGTGGCGCATGGCTCTTTTCCTTCTTCAGTTGTTCAAGAGGCCGCGGCCTCTGATGGTTTTCCGCATGACCGTCGGATCGAGCGGCCCACGCCGCCGATCCTTGGAATTCATGCTCAATATTGGTCTTCGTAACGCTTAGCGAGGTCTTCGATGTTTTCCGGCGGCCAGTCCGGCACTTCCATGCCGAGGTGCAGGCCCATCGCCGCCAGAACTTCCTTGATCTCGTTCAGCGACTTGCGGCCGAAGTTCGGGGTGCGCAGCATCTCGGCTTCGGTCTTCTGGATCAGGTCGCCGATATAGACGATGTTGTCGTTCTTCAGGCAGTTGGCCGAACGCACCGAAAGCTCGAGTTCGTCGACCTTCTTGAGCAGCGCCGGGTTGAAGGCGAGCTCGGTGACGGCCTCGGCAGCGACTTCCTTCTGCGGCTCGTCGAAGTTGACGAACAGGCCGAGCTGGTCCTGCAGGATGCGGGCGGCGAAAGCCACTGCGTCCTCGCCGGTGATCGAACCGTCGGTCTCGATCGTCATGGTCAGCTTGTCATAGTCGAGAACCTGGCCCTCGCGGGTGTTCTCGACCTTGTAGGAGACCTTCTTGACCGGCGAATAAAGGCTGTCGACCGGGATGAGGCCGATCGGCGCGTCTTCGGCGCGGTTGCGGTCGGCCGGCACGTAACCCTTGCCGGTGTCGACGGTGAATTCCATGCGGATTTCAGCGCCTTCGTCCAGCGTGCAGATGACGTGGTCGGGGTTGAGGATCTCGACGTCGCCAACCGTCTGGATGTCGCCGGCAAGAACCGCACCCGGTCCCTGCTTGCGAACGACCATGCGCTTGGGACCATCGCCTTCCATGCGGATGGCGATTTCCTTGATATTCAAGACGATGTCGGTCACGTCCTCGCGCACACCGGCGATGGACGAGAATTCATGTAGAACGCCGTCGATCTGCACGGCGGTAACAGCCGCACCGCGCAGCGAAGACAGAAGCACGCGGCGCAGCGCGTTGCCCAGCGTCAGGCCAAAGCCACGCTCGAGAGGCTCGGCGACCAGCGTGGTCAGCGTCTTCTTCTTCGACGAGAACTCGATCTTGTTCGGCTTGATCAGTTCCTGCCAATTTTTCTGGATCATGATGCTTTCCTTCCGTTGACCCGCCACCATCCAATCGTGGCGGGCGACCTGGAATGCCGCGGAGGAGCGCCCAAGGGCGCTCGCGCGGCGTTCGGTAAATGCTTAGACGCGACGCTTCTTGCGCGGGCGGCAGCCATTGTGCGGGATCGGCGTCACATCACGGATCGAGGTGATGGTGAAGCCGGCCGCCTGCAGGGCGCGCAGTGCCGATTCACGACCGGAGCCGGGTCCGCAGACCTCGACTTCGAGCATGCGCATGCCGTGTTCCTGGGCCTTCTTGGCAACATCCTCGGCAGCCATCTGGGCAGCGAACGGGGTCGACTTGCGCGAACCCTTGAAGCCCTGAGCACCGGCAGACGACCAGGCAATCGAATTGCCCTGCGCATCGGTGATGGTGATCATCGTGTTGTTGAAGGTCGAATTGACGTGGGCAACGCCCGACGAGATATTCTTGCGTTCGCGACGGCGAACACGAGCGGCTTCCTTGGCCATGATAGTCCTTTCAGTTGATCTCTACACCGCCGTAATGCCAGCGGCTCCACCTTCGTAAGGGAGTAGGGGAATAGGGCAGCAAGGGAGTAGGGAAAAACGCGACCCGACTGGCGGGCATTCCCTACTGCCTTACTCCCCTACTCCCTTATTCCCCTAAAAAAATTACTTCTTCTTGCCGGCGATCGACTTGGCCGGGCCCTTGCGGGTGCGCGCATTGGTATGCGTGCGCTGGCCGCGGACCGGCAGCGAGCGGCGGTGACGCAGGCCGCGGTAGCAGCCGAGGTCCATGAGCCGCTTGATGTTCATCGAGACTTCGCGGCGCAGGTCGCCTTCAACCTGGTAATCGCGGTCGATGGTCTCGCGGATCTGCAGCACTTCCGCGTCGGTCAGCTGGTTGACGCGGCGCTCGGCCGGGATGCCGACCTTGTCGACGATCTCCTGGGCGAACCGCTTGCCAATGCCGTGAATGTACTGAAGCGCAATGACAACGCGCTTGTTGGTCGGAATGTTGACGCCGGCTATACGAGCCATGTTCTTCCCTTCTCCATGTGGGCCGGCCAATCCTCAAAAACAAGGTAGGCTCGGCGCTGTCTTAAGTTGCCCCGCGTCCGGTGGAGGCCGGCCCATGCGGGAGTTTCCAGTTCAATGCGGCTGCCTTGCCCTTGCGGACAAGCAAAGCTCATGCCTGATAGGAAGACGGGCCGCCATACCGCAGCGAACCGCCTCCGTCAAGTGCAATCGTTAATTTCCCCGCACCGCGTCCTTGAGCACCGCTTCGATCTGTTCCGTCACGGCGTCGATATCGGCCATGCCATCGACACTGCGGAGCTTGCCCTTGGCATAGTAGTAGCCAATCAGCGGCGACGTCTTCTTGTAGTATTCCCTCAGGCGCTCTTCGAACACGGTCGGATTGTCGTCCTTGCGAACGGGAAGGCCGGCGGCCTGCGCCTCGTCGGCGCGTTTGACGATCCGGCCAACCAGGGCCTTGTCGTCGACCACGAGTTCAATGACGGCGTCGAGCCCCTGCGAGCGATCCGACAGCATCTGCTCGACCGCATCCGCCTGCACCAGGGTCCGCGGATAGCCGTCGAGGATGAACCCCTTGGCGCAGTCGGGCTGATCGATACGCTCAGCGACGATCGCGTTGACGATCGCGTCGGACACCAGTTCACCGGCATCCATCACCGCCTTGGCGCGCTTGCCAACCTCGGTGCCTGCCTGGACGGCAGCACGCAGCATGTCGCCCGTCGAGAGCTGGGGTATGCCGTGTTTTTCTACCAGTCTTTGTGCTTGCGTCCCCTTGCCCGCTCCTGGCGGCCCAAGCAATATCAACCTCATCTGGCTTTCTTCCCCCCGCGCAGCTTCGACTTCTTGATCAGGCCTTCATACTGGTGCGCGATCAGGTGACCCTGAATCTGCGCAACCGTATCGAGCGTGACACTGACCACGATCAGAAGCGATGTGCCACCAAGGTAGAACGGTACGCCAGTCGCCGAGATCAGGAACTCCGGCAGCAGGCACACCAGCACCAGATAGATGGCGCCGACGACGGTGATGCGGGTGAGAACGTAATCGATATAATCGGCGGTGCGCTCGCCCGGACGATAGCCCGGGATGAAGCCCGAATGCTTCTTGAGCTGGTCGGCGGTGTCCTTCGGGTTGAAGACAATCGCGGTGTAGAAGAAGGCGAAGAACACGATCATCGCCGCATAAAACAGCATGTAGA
>NZ_RZPF01000666.1:0-3632 GCF_004022735.1 Mesorhizobium sp. M7A.F.Ca.AU.001.01.1.1 | reverse complement strand
GATCGGGCGCGTCGAGGAGTTCTCCGATGTCAGCGGTCACAAGCGCAGGCTCGGCGACACCAGGGAAGCCGCGACCGTGTTGGAACTCCAGCTCGGGCTCGAAATGCCGACATCGCTGCGGCTCGACCGGCTGCTCGCAAGCGAACTCTGCATCTCGCGATCACGGCTTCAGGCGCTGGAGGAGAAGCGGCTGCTCATCGTTGACCCGGATGGAGCAAAGGCCCTGCGCAAGCCGGCCCGTGCGGGAAACACGATCCGCATCGATCTGGCCGGCGAGGCCGATCGGCAGGCCATCATCGCGGCTGCCGGTGGATGAACGAAAAAGGGGCGGAACACTGGTTGCTCCGCCCCTCTCCGCTGTTGGAAAAAATAAGAGCTTACGCCGCGCCGACCACCTTGGACGACTTCTCGAACCGCTTGCGCTCGTTCGGATCGAGATAGAGCTTGCGCAGCCGAATGGTCTTCGGCGTCACTTCGACCAGCTCGTCGTCCTGGATCCAGGCCAGCGCGCGTTCCAGCGTCATGCGGATCGGCGGGGTCAGCTTGACCGCCTCGTCCTTGCCGGCGGCACGGATGTTGGTCAGCTTCTTGCCCTTGAGCACGTTCACTTCAAGGTCATTGTCGCGGCTATGGATACCGATGATCATGCCCTGATACACCTTGACGCCCGGATCGATGACCATCGGGCCGCGATCTTCCAGGTTCCACATGGCGTAGGCGACCGATTCGCCCTGTTCGTTGGAAATCAGCACGCCATTGGTGCGGCCTGGCAGCTCGCCCTTGTAGGGCTCATAGGCATGGAAAAGCCGGTTCATCACGGCGGTGCCGCGCGTGTCGGTCAAAAGCTCCGACTGGTAGCCGATCAGGCCACGGGTCGGCGCATGGAAGACAATGCGCTGACGATTGCCGCCGGATGGGCGCAGTTCGACCATCTCGGCCTTGCGCTCGGACATCTTCTGCACGACGACGCCGGCATGCTCCTCGTCGACGTCGATGACGACTTCTTCGACCGGCTCCAGCAATTCGCCATTCTCGCCCTTCTGCATGACGACGCGCGGACGCGACACGGCGATTTCAAAGCCTTCGCGCCGCATCGTCTCGATCAGCACGGCCAGCTGCAATTCGCCGCGGCCGGAGACGAAGAACGAATCCTTGTCAGGCGATTCCTCGATCTTCAGCGCGACATTGCCTTCGGCTTCGCGCAGCAGGCGGTCGCGGATGACGCGGCTGGTCACCTTGTCGCCTTCGGTGCCGGCCAGCGGACTGTCGTTGACCAGGAACGACATGGTCACGGTCGGCGGATCGATCGGCTGCGCATGCAGCGGTTCGCTCACGCTCGGGTCGCAGAACGTGTCGGCGACGGTGCCCTTCGACAAGCCGGCAATGGCGACGATGTCGCCCGCCTGCGCTTCTTCGATCGGCTGGCGCTCAAGGCCGCGGAAGGCCAGGATCTTGGAAATACGGCCGGTTTCGATCTGAGTACCGTCATGGTGCAGCACCTTGACCGGCTGGTTGGCCTTCAGCGTGCCGCTCTCGATGCGGCCGGTGATGATGCGGCCGAGAAACGGATTGGCTTCCAGGATGGTGCCGATCATGCGGAACGGACCGGGATGAACGGTCGGCTCCGGCACATGCTTGATGACGAGGTCGAACAGGGGCGCCAACTGCTGGTCCTTCGGTCCTTCCGGATTTTCCGAAACCCAGCCATCGCGGCCTGAGCCGTACAGAATCGGGAAGTCGAGCTGCTCGTCGGTGGCGTCGAGCGCTGCGAAGAGGTCGAACACCTCGTTGACCACCTCGACATGACGGGCGTCCGGGCGATCGATCTTGTTGATGACGACGATCGGCTTCAGGCCGACCTTGAGCGCCTTGCCGACGACGAATTTGGTCTGCGGCATCGGCCCTTCGGCGGCATCGACCAGCACGATGGCTGAGTCCACCATCGACAGGATGCGTTCGACCTCGCCACCGAAATCGGCGTGGCCGGGGGTGTCGACGATGTTGATGCGGGTATCCTTCCAGTCGACCGAGGTCGCTTTGGCCAGGATGGTGATGCCGCGCTCCTTTTCGAGGTCGTTGGAATCCATGGCGCGCTCGGCCACGCGCTGATTGTCTCGGAAGGAGCCGGACTGCTTCAAAAGCTGGTCGACCAGGGTGGTCTTTCCATGGTCGACGTGCGCGATGATCGCGATATTACGGATTTTCATGTTCTGGTCTCGGAAGCGTTGCAGGCAGCAGGCCAAAAGGCGCTGCCTCTTTCGGTTGCGCGGCTCATACAGGGTTTTTCGCAGTTGCGAAAGAGGAGGCGCGTCACCAAATACTCATCAAATCTTAAGCATCTGCGTGTGAGATGATTTTGTTAACCAAGGCGGGAACCCCTCGGGGCCCGGGCAGTTCGAACGTCATGACCGATAAACTCAACCGATTCTGGCCGCTCATCGCCTCTGTTGCCTTCGCCGTCCTGCTGGCGGCCAACGCCGCGCAGTCGGCCGCGACGACGAAGGAATCACGGCCTGCCTTGCCGTCAGAGGCACAGTCGGCCGAGCAGATTTTCGCCGACGCGCCCGACGGCGTCGACCCGGTGGTGACCGGCCCGGTCAGCGCCGCCTTCAAGCAGCGGCAGGACGCCGCCAACTGCGACAGCGCCGTCTGGCCGAATATCCCCATGGTCTGCTACCCGGACTAAGGCATCGCGCGCCCTAGACGCGCGCGACACCTTTCCATCAGCGCGCGCTTATGCCGACCGCACCGGGTCGAGCGTCACCTTGTAGAGTTCATTGTCGTCGCGATCCATCAGCCGCACCGTCATCTGCTCGCTGGCGCCTGAAATATCGACCAGCCCGAAGAATTGCAGACCTGCCGAGGGCGGCAGGTTCTGTCCCTGTTCGGCGGTCGGCGCCTTGATGAACTTCAGCTCCGGACCGAACGTCATGTCGAAATCGTTCGGCCCGAACGTTCCGGCATGGATCGGACCCGAAACGAATTCCCAGAACGGATTGAAATCCTGGAACTGCGCCTTGTCCGGGTTGTAATAATGCGCGGCCGTGTAATGCACGTCGGCGGTGAGCCAGACGGTGTTGCTGATGCCGGCATTCTTGATGAAGCGCAGCAGGTCGGCGATCTCGAGCTCACGCCCTTTTGGCAAGCCATTGTCGCCATTGCTGACTGCTTCGGCACCAACCTTCTTGGTGCCGTCGTCCCAGACGACGAGGCCGAGCGGCATGTCGGCGGCGATGATTTTCCAGGTCGCCTTCGAATTCGCCAGTTCGCGCTTCAGCCATTTCGTCTGCTGTTCGCCGAGCATGCGCGATTGCGGCGTCATCTCATCCTGCATGTCGGGACCATTGGGGCCGCGATAGGAGCGCATGTCGAGGAAGAACACGTCGAGCAGCGGCCCGTAGGCGATCTTGCGATAGACGCGGCCGGGCTCGGAAGGTTCGTAGCGGATCGTCGTCATCTCGTGGAAAGCCCGCGCCGCACGGGCCGCCAGCACGTGGATGGATTTTTCCGAATAGCGGCTGTCGGCGCTGAGATCCTTCGAATCCGACCAGTTGTTCAGGACTTCATGGTCGTCCCACTGGTAGAAAGTCGGGCAGATGGCGCTGAGGCCGAGCACGTTCCTGTCCATCATG
>NZ_RZPF01000665.1:953-3647 GCF_004022735.1 Mesorhizobium sp. M7A.F.Ca.AU.001.01.1.1 | reverse complement strand
GGAATGCATCGACGAGCTGGCCGACGAGATCGGCGTCAAGGATCATGTTGCCACGATTACCGCGCGATCCATGAATGGCGAGATCGCCTTCGAACCGGCTTTGCGCGAGCGGGTGGCGTTGCTGAAGGGCCTCGACGCCACCGTGGTCGATCGCATCGTCGCCAATCGCCTGACGCTGGCCTCGGGCGGCCGTGTTCTGGTCCGGACCATGCGCGCCAACGGTGCCTGGACGGCACTCGTGTCTGGCGGGTTCGAGGTGTTCACGACGCGAATCGCCGCAATGCTCGGCTTCCAGGAGAACCGCGCCAATCGCCTGCTCGAGCAGGACGGGCGCTTCACCGGCCTGGTCGGCGAACCGATCCTCGGCCGCGCCGCCAAGGCCGACGCGCTGATCGAAATTTCAGCGCGCCTCGGCCTGACGCCCGCCGACGCCATTGCCGTCGGTGACGGCGCCAATGATCTCGACATGATCCGCCTTGCCGGTACCGGTGTCGCGCTTCACGCTAAGCCGACGGTGGCGGCACAGGCCAAGGTCCGCATCGATCATGGCGACCTGACCGCGCTGCTCTATATTCAGGGCTACAGGCAGGAGGACTTTGTGCAATGAAACCAATGCGTACCGAGCGCCTGATCCTGCGCAACTGGGAGGATCGCGACCGCGACCTGTTCCACCGCATCAACTCCGACGACCGGGTGATGGAGTTCTTTCCATTCCGCCGTGACCGCGCCCAGGCGGATGCCAAGATGGACGAGCTCCGGGCCTGGACCACGAAGGACGGATACGGTTTTGCTGCCGCCGAGATCACCGCCACCGGTGAATGCATCGGCTTCATCGGTCTCCTCGACACCGATCATGTGCCATCCCTGCCAGCCGGCACCATCGAGATCGGCTGGCGGCTGGCACCTGAGTTCTGGGGCAAAGGCTATGTCACCGAGGCAGCCGATGCGTGGCTGGCCTACGGCTTCGAGACGCTTGGCCTCGATGAAATCGTGTCATTCGCCGTCGCGGCCAACCGCCGCTCCACCGCCGTCATGCAACGCCTCGGCATGAGCGCGGATCCATCCGCCGATTTCGACCACCCCAGCATTCCCGACAGCCATCCGCATCTCAAACGGCATGTCCTCTACAGACTGTCGCGCCAGGACTGGCAGGCAAGAAAAAGGGCAGCTCGCTAGCCGCCCTTTTTTCAGTGTTGTCGTGTTGTCGATCTTCCGGACCTCAGTCCATCCTGATCGTCACGAACCTGAGCTCGCCGGTCTTCGAGGCCAGCATCAAGAGCGCATTCTTGCGCCCCTGTTCCTTCAAGGCGCCGATCCGGTCCATGACGTCCTTGGGGGTAGCAACCGATTCCTGTGCGATCTCGGTGATCACCTCGCCGGGCTGGATGCCGCGTTCGGCGGCGGCCGAGTCCTTGGTGACGTCGGTGATGACGACGCCCGAAACATCGGCCGCAATGCTGAACTTCTTGCGTGTCTCGTCGTTCAGTTCGCCGACCGTCATGCCGAGCACCGAAGCAGTGGAAACGGCCGGAGCCTTGTCGCCCTTGTCCTGATCGGTGTTGCCCTCCTCGGCGTTGGCGGCCTTCTCGCCATCCTCGAGCCGGCCGAGGGTCACTTTCACCGTCTGTTCAACGCCCTTGCGCACGATCAGCACGTCGACCGCCTTGCCGACAGGGCTTTCGGCGACGACACGTGGCAGGTCGCGCATCTCATGGATATCCTTGCCGTCGAACTTGATGATGACGTCGCCGGCCTGGATCGTGCCATTGTCGACCGGGCCGCCCTTGATCACGCCGGCAACCAGCGCACCCTTTGCGGTCGCCATGCCGAGGCTTTCGGCGATGTCGTCGGTCACCGGCTGGATGCGCACGCCGAGCCAGCCGCGCCGCGTCTCGCCGAACTGGCGCAACTGGTCGACGACACCGGACGCGAGCTGCGACGGGATGGAGAAGCCGATGCCGATCGAGCCGCCGGATGGCGAGATGATCGCCGTGTTGATGCCGATGACTTCGCCCGCGCTGTTGAACAGCGGTCCGCCGGAATTGCCGCGGTTGATCGCGGCATCGGTCTGGATGAAGTCGTCATAGGGGCCGGAATTGATGTCGCGGTTGCGGGCCGAGACGATGCCGACCGTCACCGTGCCGCCGAGGCCGAACGGATTGCCGATCGCCATCACCCAGTCGCCGACGCGCATCTTGGTGGAATCGCCGAACTTTACCGCCGTCAGCTTGTGGCCTTTCGGATCGACCTTGAGCACGGCGACATCGGTCTTGGTGTCGGTGCCGACCAGCGTCGCCTTCAAGGTGACGCCATCGGAGAAATTGACCTCGATGTCGTCGGCATCGGCAATGACATGGTTGTTGGTGACGACGATGCCTTGCTCGGCATCGATGACGAAGCCGGAGCCCAGCGACTGCACCTTCTGCGAGCCGTTGTCCTTGTCACCGCCGCGGTTCTTGAAGAAATCGTCGAAGAAATCCTGGAAGGGCGAACCCTCGGGCAATTGCGGCATCGGCACCGCGCCCGGGCCTTCGGTACCCTTGACCGTCTGCGAGGTCGATATGTTGACCACCGCGCCGAGCAGGCCTTGCGCCAGATCGGCGACCGAAGCGGGCCCATCGGCGGCAAATGTCGGCGCCGTGAAGGACGGGACAGCGACGGCGCTGACAAGAAGTGCCGCCGATGGGCCCGCTT
>NZ_RZPF01000665.1:0-943 GCF_004022735.1 Mesorhizobium sp. M7A.F.Ca.AU.001.01.1.1 | reverse complement strand
TCATCGAGAAGCCTCCCGGTATTCTTGAAAAGAAAAGCGCTTCGACGAAAACGCCGCGTCACGCCATGTTGGCAAAAAATACGGCACGTTTGCGGCTATGACTATCGGCAGAGGATAAATCATCGCCGCCCTCATGCGCCTCGTACCAGCCAGACGATGCCGACGCCGATCGCGATCGCCGCCAGCCCGGCAATCCGCAGCGCGTTCTCGGGCAGCGACAGCACTTCGGTGGCAAGCTTCCTGGCCAGGCCGGGAAAGCCGCCATAGACCAGACCCTCTATGACGAGGACGAGGCCCATGGCGGCAAGAAAATCCTGCACCGGCCGCTACTGGCCGGTGCTGGGCTGTGCCGCCGGCGCGGCGGGTGCCGTCGCCGGAGCGTTTGGCGCAGGCGAAGCCGGCTTTGCCGATCCCTCGCTGCCGTCGGGATTGCGGAAGAAGCGGAAGAACTCCGAGTTCGGCGACAGCACCATCGTCGTTCCGGTGTTGTCCAGCGCCGTGCCATAGGCATTCATCGACCGGTAGAAGTCGAAGAAAGCCGGATCGCGCTGATAGGCTCCCGCGAAGGTGGCGCTGCGCTGGGCCTCGCCCTCGCCGCGCAGGATTTCCGACTCTTTTTGGGCTTCGGCGACGATCTCGACCACTTCGCGATCGGCGCGGGCGGTGATGCGCTGTGCCGCCTCATTGCCGCGCGCCCTCAGCCGGGCAGCTTCCGCAAGGCGTTCCGCCTTCATGCGGTCGAAGGTCTGCTGCGAGACCTCGGCCGTGAGATCGGTGCGGCGAATGCGGACATCCTCGATCTGCAGGCCGAGCGATGTGGCATCGGGCCTGAGCTGGTCGCGGACCTCGCGCATCATCACGCCGCGCTCTTCGGAGAGTGCTGCCTCGAAATCACGCAGACCATAGACACGGCGCAAGGCAGCGTCGAGACGCGTCCTGAGCC
>NZ_RZPF01000664.1:0-3651 GCF_004022735.1 Mesorhizobium sp. M7A.F.Ca.AU.001.01.1.1 | reverse complement strand
GGTCGGTCCGCTCGTCGGCGGTGCGCTGACCACCTACATTTCCTGGCGCTGGATCTTCTTCATCAACGTGCCGTTCGCGCTGGCGGCGGCAATTCTTGCCGCCTCGCTGTTTCCGACGATGACCAAGCCCGTGCGCACGCCGTTCGATTTTCCGGGCTTCCTGCTGGTCGGCAGCGGCATGGTCCTGCTGGTCTTCGGCATGGATTCGCTTGCCGCCAAGGACGCCGCGGGCGGCATCATCGCCGGCGAACTGGCGCTGGCGCTCGTCATCCTGACCATCGCCTCGTTCTACTGCCTGCGCGTGCGCAATCCGCTGCTCGATCTCAAGCTGTTGCGCATCCGTACCTTCCGCATTTCGTTCCTCACCGGCGGCGGGCTGGACACGATCGGCCTTAGCTCGGTCGTCTTCCTGCTGCCGCTGATGTTCCAGCTCGGCTTCGGCATGAGCGCGGTGCAGGCGGGATCGCTGACCTTCGTAGCCGCGGTCGGCTCGGTGGCCATGCGGTTCTTCATGCCGCGTGTCCTCAACCGTTTCGGCTTTCGCCGCGTGCTGGTCTACAACACGCCCATCGTCGCCGCCCTGGTTGCCGGCTTCGCGCTGATGCAGGCGACGACGCCGGTGTGGATCGTGCTCACTTACATCTTCGTCTTCGGCGTCTTCCGCTCCGCGCAATGGGCCTCGACCGGCAACCTCGCCTATTCCGACATCGCGCCCGAGCAGCTCGCCCGTTTCAGCGCGCTCTATTACATATTATGGCAGCTGGCGGTGGCGATCAGCGTCGGCCTGGCCGCCGCGGCATTGTCGTTTCTGGCGGGCGGCGGCCCCGCCGTCGCCGACGATTTCCGCATCCTGTTCGTGATCGAGGGCATCATCACGCTCTGCGCGCTGCTCGCCTATCTCAAGCTGACACCCCAGGACGGCGCCCATGTCAGCGGCCACGGCGCACAGATGAACACGGAATGAGGCCGGCTGGCTTATTCGCTGAACGTCACCCACTCTTGCAGCGGCACGCGGTCGGTGCGGAAGGCGTTTTCAGGTTTTGACGTATCTTCATAACCAAGCGCCATGCCGCAGACGACGATCTCCTCGTCCGGAATGTCGAGCACCGGCCTGATCTGCCGGTGATAGGGCGCGAACGCCGCCTGCGGACAGGTGTGCAGACCCCTGCCTCTAGCTGCGACCATGATGTTCTGCAGGAACATGCCGTAATCGATCCATGAACCCTGGTTGAGGCGGCGATCGATGGTGAAGATCATGCCGACCGGCGCGTCGAAGAAGACGAAGTTGCGGTCGTGCTGGGCGCGCATCTTGTCGACCTCGCGGCGACCGATGCCGAGCGCGCCATAGAGGCCGAAACCGTTGGCGCGGCGTCGCGTCAGATACGGCTCGAAGAACTGCGTGGGATAATACCGGTACTCGTCCCAATCGGCTTTTTCGGCGCGAATGCCGGAATTGAGAATGGCGTCCGATATGCGCTGCTTGCTCTCGCCCTTGGTGACATAGACCTTCCATGGCTGCATGTTGGTGCCGGATGGGGCGCGCGCCGCAACCGCCAGAATGGCGCGGATGGTGTCGTCTTCGACCATGTCGGGCAGGAATGCGCGCACCGAACGGCGCGACAGGATCGCCTCGTCGACAATCTCGGCGTCGCCCTCGATTCGGGGGTTATTTTCCAGCATGGGCCGTCCCTTACCCTTTGTCTCGATCGGACGTCCCCACTCGCCGCTCTCGGCGGAGCCTTTGCATGAACCGTCAAAATCGCGCAAGCAAATCTTGTGCATCCGTGAAAATCTGCTTGATTTTTTCATGAGCTTGATTTCTCATGAAATTTGTCGGTGATTTTTCATAAAGAGAGCGTTTTGCCTTCGACTACCGCAAGAACATTGCAGGGACCTGACGAACGCGTGCTGGCCGGCGACATCAGGGCCCTGCGCAAGGCGCGCGGGCTGACGCTCGCCGAGATCGGCCTGAAGCTAGGCCGTTCGGTCGGCTGGGTCAGCCAGGTCGAGCGTGGCCTGTCGACGCCGTCGCTCGGTGACCTCAGAGCCTTCGCCGAACTGTTCGGCGTGCCGATCAGCCTGTTCTTCAGCCATGACGTACCTGTCGAAAGCGAGCGCGGCGTGGTCGTGCGCGCCGGCAGGCGCCGCACGCTTGGCACAAGCGAATCCGGCCTGGTGGAGGAGCTTCTGTCGCCCGATCTCGGCGGTAGCTTCGAGATGGTGCGTTCGGTCTTCGCGCCGGGCGCGGAACTGAAGGCCGAGGCGCAGCGGCCGACCGAGGAAGCCGGATACGTCGCGTCCGGACTGTTCGACATCGAGATCGGAGGTGTCTGGCATCGGCTTGGCGAGGGCGACTCCTTTCGCTTCGAAGGCAAGCCCTACCGCTGGCGCAATCCGGGTGCCGAGCCGGCAATTGTCATCTGGGTGGTTTCACCACCCGTCTATTGAGTTCAAGTTTGGAGAAGAACATGGCGGGTTTGCCGAGCACGGCGCGCGTGGTGATCATCGGAGGCGGCGCCGTCGGCACCTCCGCGCTCTATCATCTCGCCAAGGCGGGCTGGACCGACTGCGTGCTGCTCGAGAAGAACGAGCTGACCTCCGGCTCGACCTGGCATGCCGCCGGCAACGTGCCGACCTTCTCCTCGTCCTGGTCGCTGATGAACATGCAGCGCTATTCGACCGAGCTTTATCGCGGGCTGGCCGACGCGGTCGACTACCCCATGAACTATCACGTCACCGGCTCGCTTCGCCTTGCCCACTCGCTCGAGCGCATGCAGGAATTCCAGCGCGCCAAGGGCATGGGCCTCTACCAGGGTATGGACATAGACATTGTCGGTGTCGACGAGATCCAGCGTCGCTATCCCTTCATCGAGACGCATGAGCTGAAAGGCGCGCTCTACGACCCGAGCGACGGCGACATCGATCCGGCGCAACTCACCCAGGCGCTGGCCAAGGGTGCGCGCGACATGGGCGCGAAGATCATCCGCTTCTGCCCGGTCACAGGCGTGCGCCGCGAGAACGACGACTGGGTGGTCGAGACGGCACAGGGTGAGATCCGCTGCGAGATCGTCGTCAATGCCGCCGGCTACCGCGCCGCCGAAGTCGGCCGGATGTTCGGCCGCGACGTGCCGATGATGGTGATGAGCCATCAGTACATTCTGTTCGAGGAGATCCCCGAACTCGCGGCATGGTCGAAGGAACAAGGCAAGAAGCTGCCGCTGCTGCGCGACGTCGACACCTCCTACTATCTGCGCCAGGAGAAGAACGGCATGAATCTCGGCCCCTATGAGCGCAATTGCCGCGCGCATTGGGCCAGCCACAATGACCCGATGCCGGAGGACTTTTCCTTCCAGCTGTTCCCCGATGATCTCGACCGGCTGGAACATTATCTGGCCGACGCCGTCGCCCGCGTGCCGATCCTTGGCACGGCCGGCCTGTCCAAGGTGATCAACGGGCCGATCCCCTATACGCCGGACGGCAATCCGCTGATCGGCCCGATGCCCGGCGTTCCCAATGCCTTCGAGGCCTGCGTCTTCACCTTCGGCATTGCCCAGGGTGGCGGCGCCGGCAAGGTGCTGGCCGAATGGGTGACCGAGGGCCGGACCGAATGGGACATGTGGTCGTGCGACCCGCGCCGCTTCACTTCCTATG
>NZ_RZPF01000663.1:0-3652 GCF_004022735.1 Mesorhizobium sp. M7A.F.Ca.AU.001.01.1.1 | reverse complement strand
CTGGAGGACCACCCCGACTTCGTCCTGATCGGCCATTCCGGCTCGACCTCGGCGCACCCGACCGCCTTGGTGATCGCGCGCATGATCAAGGAGCGCGAGCCGGCGACCATCATCATCTATGGCGGCGTTTTCCCGACCTATCATTGGCGCGACATCCTGGCCGCTACCGATGCCTTCGACTTCATCGTGCGCGGCGAGGGCGAAGCGACGGTGGTGGCGCTGATCGAAGGGCTGGAGATGCGCCAGCCGCCGGCGAGCGTGGCCGGCATCGCCTATCGCGACGATCTCAGCCGCCCCTTCGCCACACAGGCGGCCATGACCATTGCCGACCTCGACGCCTACCGCGTCGGCTGGGAACTGATCGACCATCCCAGTTACAGCTACTGGGGCGGCAAGCGGGCCGTGGTCATGCAGTTTTCGCGCGGCTGTCCGCATCTGTGCAACTATTGCGGCCAGCGCGGCTTCTGGACCCGCTGGCGGCATCGCGATCCGGTGAAATTCGCCAGGGAGATCGCATGGCTGCATCGCCAACATGGCGTCGAGCTCATCAATCTTGCCGACGAGAATCCGACGGTCTCGAAGAAAGCCTGGCGGGCCTTCCTCGATGCCCTGATCGCCGAGAACGTGCCGGTGCTGATCGTCGGTTCGACCCGTGCCGACGACATCGTGCGCGATGCCGACATCCTGCATCTCTACCGCAAGGCCGGTGTCATCCGCTGGCTGCTCGGCATGGAAAACACCGACGAGCAGACGCTTCAATTAATCCGCAAGGGCGGCAGCACCTCATCCGATCGCGAGGCGATAAGGCTGCTGCGTCTCAGCGGCATCCTGTCTATGGCGACCTGGGTGTCCGGCTTCGAGGACGAAGGGTTTCGCGACCTGTGGCGCGGCTTTCGCCAACTCATCGCCTACGACCCCGACCAGATCCAGGCGCTTTATGTGACGCCGCATCGCTGGACGCCGTTCTTCCGCATCGCGCGGGATCGCAAGGTGATCCAGCAGGATGCGCGCCTGTGGGACTACAAGCACCAGGTGCTGCAGATGACGCGGCTGAAGCCGTGGATGCTGTTCTTCAGCGTCAAGCTGATCGAGCTGGCGGTGCAATCACGGCCGAAGGCGCTGGCCCGCATCCTGTTCCACAAGGATCCCGAGCAGCGCCATTCGATGCGCTGGTACACACAGATGGGCCGCCGCGTGTGGTTCCGCGAGGTCTGGGGCTTTCTGGTCCGCGACATCAGGGTGAAAGACGGCCCGACGCTGGCCGAATTCTGGGGCGCGCCGCAGGATGCCGAGGAGGAATCGATGTCCGTTCGACGCCCGGCCAGAAAGCCCGCCATTCCCACCATCGACAATATTGAAGATGCCGAGGCGAGAAAGTTAGCCGGCTGACGAGCCCCTCAGGGCACGATCAGCGTGCCGGCGCCATGTTCGGTGAACAGTTCCAGCAGCACCGCATGCGGGGTCTTGCCGTTGAGGATGACAACGCCTTCGACGCCGCGCTCGATCGCTTCGATGCAGGTCTCGACCTTGGGGATCATGCCGCCCGAGACCGTGCCGTCCTTGATCAGCGCCTTGGCCTCGGCCACGGTCAGTTCGTCGATCAGCTTCTTGTTCTTGTCGAGCACACCCGGCACGTCGGTGAGGAATAGCAGGCGCGTCGCCTGGCAGGCGCCGGCAATGGCGCCGGCGAAGGTGTCGGCGTTGATGTTGTAGGTGTGGCCATCGCGTCCCGGCGCCACCGGCGCCAGCACCGGGATCATTTCGGAGCGTGCCAGAAGATCGAGCAAGGTACGGTCGACCTCGACCGGCTCGCCGACGAAGCCGAGATCGAGCACGCGCTCGATGTTGGAGTCCGGATCGATCATGGTCTTGCGGGCCTTTTCGGCGAACACCATGTTGCCGTCCTTGCCGCACAGGCCGATCGCCCATTCGCCCTCGGCGTTGATCAGCGCGACGATCTCCTTGTTGATCGAACCGGCCAGCACCATTTCGACGATCTCGACCGTCTTCTGGTCGGTGACGCGCAGGCCGCCTTCGAACTTGGATTCGATGCCCATCTTGGCCAGCATGGCGCCGATCTGCGGGCCGCCGCCGTGGACGACGATCGGGTTGACGCCGGATTGCTTGAGCAGCGCGATGTCGCGCGCGAAGGCCTTGCCGAGCTCGATGTCGCCCATGGCATGGCCGCCATATTTCACCACGACCGTCTTGTGCTCGTAGCGCTGCATGTAGGGCAGCGCCCGCGACAACAGGGCTGCCTGCATTTCGGCGGTGGCGGTTATTTCCGTCATCGGCTTTTTTCCCTGGAGATCGGTAAGGACGGCGGCGTCTTAGCGGGAATTGGCGCCGCCCGCAAATGGCTTTGCTGTCATATTCGAGCGCTTCACGACCTCGTCATCGTGTCGGCACCATCAGCGGCGCCCTGCGACCCAGCCAACCCGAGATCTTCTCCATCTGCGCGGCGAGCGACAAAAGCGTCTCCTCGTCGCCCGGACGGCCGGCAGCCTGGACGCCGATCGGCAGGCCGGCGTCGGTGACATGGACCGGCAGGGCGATCGATGGCTGGCCGCTGACATTCTGGATCGCCGGCCAATGGGTGAACCAGAGGCTCTTGTCCATCAACTGGCCGAAGAACGGCTTCAGCTTCAGCAAGGGCGTCAGGTGAAGCTTGTCGAGCAGGTTCTCGATGAGGTCGTCGGCGCCTTTCGGATCCATTGCGCCGCAGGCAAGCGGCGGGTGGGCAATGATCGGCATCAGCACGGCGTCATACTGCGCGGTCTCTGCGATCAGCCGCCGTGAGGCGGCATGCAGCCGCTGCAGGTCGGCATAGGTCTCGCCGGCCGACACCAGTTCGCCGAAGCGGGCGAGCACGCGCGTGGCCCGCTCGATGTCGCCAGCAACGGAACGGCCGACGCGCAGCGCTTCGGCCCGCATCGTGCCAGCGACGGCGGAGGCAACCGTCCTGCAGAAATCGGCGAAGAAATCGCGGCCGATAAAGGGCAAGTCGATCTCCTCGACCGTGTGGCCGCCCTCGCGGGCAAGCGCCACCGCCGTGTCGAGCGCCTTGAGCGTCTCGTCCGAGATCGGCAGGCGAAGCGGCGATTTGCGGTACACGGCCAGACTGAGCTTGCCGGGATCGCGTGCGGCGGCAGCCGCGAACGTGCCTTTCGGCCGCGGCGCGGCATAGGGCGACAGAGGATCGGGCCCGTGGGTCAGGTCGAGCAGCAGCGCGCAATCGCGCACCGAACGGGTGAGCGCATGGTCGACGACCATGCCGTACCAGCTTTCGCTCACCAGGGGCGTCAGCGGTATACGGCCGCGCGACGTCTTCAGGCCGACAAGTCCGGTGCAGGCGGCAGGCACACGGATCGAGCCGCCGCCATCGGAGGCATGCGCCACCGGCACGACGCCGGCTGCGACCAGTGCTGCCGAACCGCCCGAAGAGCCGCCGCTGGTATGGCCGGTGTTCCACGGATTGCGGGTGATGCCAAAGGCCCTGGATTCGGTCATCAATCGAAGCCCGTGCTCCGGCGATGTCGAGGTGACGATCGGGATAAGTCCGGCAGCGAGATAGCGGTCGGTCAGCGCCGAATTGACATCGGCCAGCCATGCCGGAATGCGGCTGCCGCCATGCGTCGGCACGCCCTTGATG
>NZ_RZPF01000662.1:0-3656 GCF_004022735.1 Mesorhizobium sp. M7A.F.Ca.AU.001.01.1.1 | reverse complement strand
GAACTCGCTGCGTCCGGCGCCGATCAGCCCATAGAGTCCGACGATCTCGCCGGCGCGGACCGTCATCGAGACATTTTCGAAGCCCTTGCCGGACAGGTTTTTCGCCTCGATGATGGCGGCGCCCGGCGTGAAATGCTCCTTGTGATAGACCTGCTCGATCGAGCGGTTGATCATCATCTTGACCAGTTCGGCATCGTTGGTCTCTGCGATGTTGCGGGTGCCGACCAGCGTGCCGTCGCGCAGCACGGATACCCGGTCGGCGAGTTCGAACACTTCCTCCATGCGGTGGCTGATGTAGATGATCGTCACGCCTTCGCCCTTCAGACGGCGGATCAGCGTGAAGAGCTGGTCGGCCTCCTTGCGGGTGAGGTAGGCGGTCGGCTCGTCGAAGATCAGGAATTTGGTGCCGCGCACGGTGGCGCGGGCGGCGGCTATCAGCTGCTGCTGGCCGATGGTCAGGTCGCCGAGCGTGACATGCGCCGGCAGGTCGAAGCCTAGGTCGTCGATGATCGTCTGCGCCTGCCTGACCATGGCGCGCTGCTGCAGGATGCCGAAGCGCGAATTCTCCTCGCCGAGGAACATGTTGGCGGCGACCGTCAGGTGACGGCACAGCACGACTTCCTGGTGCACGGCATTGATGCCGAGCGCCATCGCCTCGTGCGGCGTCGCCAGGGCGGCCGCCTGGCCCTCCCAGACAATCTCTCCGGAGGTGCGCGGCATGACGCCGGTCAGAAGCTTGATGAGCGTGGATTTGCCGGCGCCGTTTTCGCCGACGATGGCGTGGATCTCACCGGACTTGAAGGCGAGATCGACCGGTTTCAGCGCGTGGGTGCCGGGATAGCGCTTCTCCAGGCCACGCAATTCGAGGATAGTCCGCCCCTGTTCCAGAACGGGTGCGGGATGCAGTTCCTGCGCCGTCGAAATCATGACAATCCTCCCAGATTGGCCTCCCGGATTGGCTTCCCAGGCTGGCCTCACGATTGGCACGCGGCGAGGCAGGGATATGCCTCGAAAACAGCCTGGCTCAGGCGTGCGGATTGCCAAGCCGTTCGTGCGGCAGTTTGTGTCTCCGGGGCGAGGTGCCCCGGAGACGATTGCGGATGCGACGGCTCAGAGCTTCGGATTGAGCAGCGCGTCGATCTTGGGATCTTTCATGTTGTCCTTGGTCACCAGATTGGCGCCGGTGTCGACATTGGCTTCGACCTTCTCGCCCTTGGAGGCGGCGAGCGCGGTCTTGATGCCGTCATAGCCCATCCGGTACGG
Source organism: Mesorhizobium sp. M7A.F.Ca.AU.001.01.1.1 (assembly GCF_004022735.1). Classification (NCBI taxonomy): domain Bacteria; kingdom Pseudomonadati; phylum Pseudomonadota; class Alphaproteobacteria; order Hyphomicrobiales; family Phyllobacteriaceae; genus Mesorhizobium; species Mesorhizobium sp. M7A.F.Ca.AU.001.01.1.1. The sequence goes on along the minus strand of NZ_RZPF01000662.1, from coordinate 2,393 downwards.
ATCCTGGACGACGAGGGCGGAAATGACGCCGTCGTTGAGGAACTTGATCAGCTTCTCGTCGCTGTCGAAACCGACCAGCGCCAGCTTGCCGCCAAGGTTGTTTTCCGCGACGGCCTGGCCGACGCCCTGCGCCATGATCAGGTTGGAAGCGAAGATGCCCTTGAGGTTCGGGTTGGCGGTGATCAGGTCGGTGGCGATGTTGAGGCCGGTGGTGGCCTGGCCGTCGGCATATTTGTCGGCAACCAGCTTGAGGCCCGGATATTTGGCGGCCAGCTGTTCGGTGAAGCCCTGCTTGCGCTGTTCGAGCGAGCCGGCGCCAGGTGCGTTGGTGATCAGGGCAACGTCGCCCTCGATCTTGCCGCCGTTGGCGGCGCCGATGGCAGCTGCGAGGCCGTCGGCAGCGACGCGGCCGCCCTGGACGTTGTCGGTGGTCAGGAACGAGGTGAAGGCCTTGGAGTCGGCACCGGAGTCGATGCCGATGACCTTGACCTTGGCAGCGGCTTCATCGATCGGCTTGCCGAGCGCCTTGAACTCGGTCGGCGCAATGACGATGGCCGCCGGGTTGCTGGCAACGGCGTTCTCGAGGATCGAGACCTGGCCGTTGACGTCGGTTTCAGCCTGGGCGCCGAGTTCCGGCACGTTGACGCCGAGATCCTTGCCGGCCTTGCGGGCGCCGGCCAGAACGATCTGCCAGTAGAAGGACGTGGTGTCCTTGACGATGATCGGAATGGTGACGTCCGCCGCCGAAACCGGCGCCGGATGCATGACGCCGGCGAGCATTGAAGCTGCTGCCAGCGCCATGACGGCGCGGCGGTTGAGAATGCTGGTCACGAATTTCATGAGGTTTCCTCCCTAAGTCGCCCGGTGAACGATACGGAAGCTCCGTTCGGATAGGCGCGGTCCCAAACAGAACTTTATCAATAAAAAACAGTTGCCCTGTTTTGATAGTGCATCGAACAGATCGATGCAAGCGGTGTTTGACCAGTCGTTGCGAGGTCTGGCAGAGGCAGATCCCCCGCCCTGTTCTCCCATTGGCGCCGTCACGCTTCCGTTCCGTTCTGGGAACGTATGGAATATTAATTCCACCAATTCGTCAATATGGAATATCCATTCCTCCATGTGCCGAAGGAACATGAAGTTTCACACCAGCTCCTGCACCAGCGTGTAGGGACGATATTTGGCGTATTCCGTTTCCGGTACGTCGATGTCGAGCAGCTCGAGGTTGCGCGTCAGATTTGCCAGCTTGGCGGTGCCGGTCAGTACGGTGGCGACGGCAGCTTCATGCAAGGGGAATTGGAACGCTGCGGCGGCGAGCGGATAGCCACCCTCGGCGGCGATCCTTTCCATTGCGCCGACGCGGTCGAGCACGTCATGGCTGGCGGGGCGGTAGTCGAAATGTGCGCCTTGCACCGGGCCGGTCGCCAGGATGCCGGAGTTGAACACGCCGCCAATGACCAAGGAGGTCTGCTGTGCCCGGCATAGCGGCAGCAACTCCGCTTCGGCACTGCGGTCGAGCAGGGAATAGCGGCTGGCAAGCAGGATGCAGTCGAGCGGCGCCCGGCGCATCACGTCCAGGCAGATCTGCACCTCGTTGACGCCAAGCCCATAGGCAGAAATGACGCCAGTCCGTTTCAGCTCTTCGAGTGCCTTGAGGCCGCCATCCATCAGGTCGCGAAAATGCAGCTTGGTCTTCTCGATACCATGGGTGTAGGCGCCGATGTCGTGGACAAACAGGATGTCTATCCTGTTTAGGCCAAGCCGCGCATAGCTGAACTCGACCGACCGCATAATGCCGTCATAGGAATAGTCGTAGTCGAGCGCGAAGGGCAGCGGATCGACATAGGAGTGATCGGGAACCTGATCGTCCGGCACCGGGCGAAACAGCCGGCCGACCTTGGTCGACAGCACATAGGAATCGCGCGGCTTGTAACGCAGGAAGTCGCCGAAGCGGCGCTCCGACAGTCCGAAACCGTAGAAGGGTGCGGTGTCGAAATAGCGCAGGTCGGCATCCCAGGCGCCCTGCAGCGTCTCCATCGCCGCTTCGCGCGAACAGGCGCGGTAAAGGCCGCCAAGTGCGGCGCCGCCGAAACTGACTTCGGTGACCTCCAGAGCTGTCCGACCGATACGGCGTTTTTCCATGCAAAACCTCCCCGTTGCCCGCCGCTGACCGGCGCGCCGTCTATTTTATATCAGTAAAATCTAAAGTGTTGCGCCCAGATGCCAGGGCACGAACTCGTTGTCGCCGTAGCCGAAGTCCTCGCTCTTGGTCTTGCGGCCGGAAGCCGTTTCGACGATCAGTTCGAAGATCTCGCGGCCCATGCCGGCGATGGTCTTTTCACCCGAGGCGATGACGCCGCAATTGACGTCCATGTCCTCTTCCATCTGGTGGTACA
>NZ_RZPF01000661.1:0-3663 GCF_004022735.1 Mesorhizobium sp. M7A.F.Ca.AU.001.01.1.1 | reverse complement strand
ACCCGAGCGCGCGCCGGTCAGCGGGCCTTGGAGAGAAGATATAAACAGCGTCGACCTGCCGGTTGGCGACGATGCGCCGGTAGGTCGTCTCCTGGTCGTCGGCGTCGGCCGGCGACAGCACAAGGTCGAGCTCGTGCGAGCGGGCATAGTCGCCAAGGCCGGACAGGAACTCGACGAAATGCGGATCGATGTCGACGGACGCACCGGTCGGCAGGACATAGCCGATCATGCCGGTCTTGCCGGTCGCCAGCCGGCGCGCGCTCGGGTTGGGCCGATAGCCATGGCGCTTGGCGGCATCCATGACACGCCTGCGCGTCTCCTCGTTGACCTCGGGATAGCCGTTCAGCGCGCGGCTTACCGTGGTTTGCGAAAGTGCCAGCATGTGGGCGAGCTGCTTGAGGTTCACGAAAGTCTCCATTCCCTCAAAGCGCTTTTAAATTGAATCGACCCAAGTGCCACCGGGGCCGAGCCATACGAAGCCCAACCATAGACGCGGTTTGGGCATGTTTGAAACAAAAATTGCTGCTGCACTGCCATAATAGCATGCTGCGACGCACTTTTAGGGCGAAAATGCGCGAACCTAAATCGATTGATTCGCCAGCCTCTTGACTTCCCCGCGATTCAATGGCGTGATCGAAAAAGCCAAAGCGCTTTGGAAGACTCTTCGAAAGGTTGCGGTTCCTTTCCGACTGAGTCACAGTCCTGCGGCGTCGGCGGGCGGAATGGAGGTTCCGTCCGGTGTGTGAGACCCACTGGGAGGAATACCGATGAAGAAAATGCTTTTGCTGGGTGCTGCGTTTGCCACGTTCGCCCTGAACGCGCCCGCGCAGGCCGAACTGAAGTTCAAGCCCGGCGAAGACAAGCGCTTCAACTGGGCGAACTACGAAGAGCTCAAGAAAGTCGACCTCAAGGGTGAAACGCTGTCGATCTTCGGACCGTGGCGCGGCGAGGACGAAGGCCTGGTGCGCGGCGTCCTCGACTATTTCTCGGAAGCCACCGGCGTCGAGATCAAATACTCCTCCTCGGAGAATTACGAGCAGCAGATCGTCATCGACACGCAGGCCGGCAGCCCGCCGAACATCGCCGTGCTGCCGCAGCCGGGCCTCATCCAGGACCTGGCGTCGAAGGGCCTTTTGACGCCGCTCGGTGACGACACCGCCAAATGGGTCAAGGACAATTACGGCGCCGGCCAGTCATGGGTCGATCTCGGCACCTTCAAGGACAAGGACGGCAAGCCGGGCTTCTTCGCCTTCCCTTACAAGGCCGACGTGAAGTCGCTGGTCTGGTACTCGCCGGACAATTTCGAGGAAGCCGGCTACAAGGTGCCGAAGACCCAGGAAGAACTCGCCGATCTCGAAAAGAAGATCATCGCCGATGGCGGCAAGCCGTGGTGCATCGGCCTCGGCTCCGGCGGTGCCACCGGCTGGCCGGCAACCGACTGGGTCGAAGACCTGATGCTGCGCACCCAGCCTCCGGAGGTCTACGACAAATGGGTGAAGAACGAGATCCCGTTCAACGATCCGGCGGTGGTCAACGCCATCGACATTTTCGGCAAGATCGCGACCGACGACAAGATGGTCGACGGCGGCGCCAAGGCGGTTGCGGCGACCGACTTCCGCGACAGCCCGAAGGGCCTCTTTTCGGTGCCGCCGAAATGCTACCTGCACCACCAGGCATCGTTCATTCCGACCTTCTTCCCGGAAGGCACCAAGGTCGGCCAGGACGCGGACTTCTTCTACTTCCCGCCCTATGCCGCCAAGCCTGAACTGGGCACGCCCGTGCTCGGCGCCGGTACGCTGGCGATGATCACCAAGGACAGCAAGAGTGCGCGCGCGTTCATCGAATTCCTGAAGATGCCGCTCGCCCACGAGATCTGGATGGCCGAGGGCGGCTTCGTGACGCCGCTCAAGTCGGTCAACAAGGATGCCTATGCCAGCGACGCGCTGAAGAAACAGGGCGAAATCCTCGCCAATGCCTCGACTTTCCGCTTCGACGGTTCCGACCTGATGCCGGGCAAGATCGGCGCCGGCGCCTTCTGGACCGGCATGATCGACCTGGTCGGCGGCAAGTCGGCACAGGACGTCGCCACCGACATCCAGAAGAGCTGGGACGCCATCAAGTAGACGGCTGGCACGTAGACGACCAACCATTCTCGCACTGGATTCGGACCGTACCGGCCCGGATCCGACGGCGGCCCGTGCCGCAGCCTTTCGTCATGAGCGCATTGACATGAAGCGCGATCGGCAATGTGCGCAAGCCGCCGATGACGCGCTCCAAACAACTGAATCGGCGCCTGGTCCCCGTCACCAAGGTCATTCCTTGTCGGGTCATGCGCAGGGGGAGAGGGACCCATGGCGGCTCAGATTTTCTCGGCCATATTCGTCATCATCGTCGGCGTCGGCGGTTGCGTCGCCTATTTCTGGGGCGCCAACAAACTGGTCGACCTGATATTCCCGTCACGCGGCGTCGCCGGTGCCGCGGCCATCGACAATCTACGCCGGCAAGGGTTGGTCCGCCCATGGCTGTTCGTCGGCCCGGCGATGATCATCCTCACCATTTACCTGATCTATCCGGTGGTCGAGACGCTGCGGCTGTCGTTCCTCGATCGCGGCGGCATCAGTTTCGTCGGCCTGGCGAACTATGAATGGGCGTTCGGCGACCGCGAGTTCCGCAACTCGATCCTCAACAACATCATCTGGCTGGCGGTGGTGCCGGCCGCCTGCACCTTCCTCGGGCTGATCATCGCCGTGCTTACGGACAAGATCTGGTGGGGCACGATCGCCAAGAGCCTGATCTTCCTGCCGCTGGCGATCTCCTTCGTCGGCGCCAGCGTGATCTGGAAATTCATCTACGAGTATCGGGGCGAGGGCCAGACGCAGATCGGCATCCTCAACGCCATCATCCAGCATTTCGGCGGCCAGCCGCAGGTCTGGATATCGCTGCCGTTCTGGAACAATTTCTTCCTGATGATCATCCTGATCTGGATCCAGACCGGCTTTGCCATGGTCATCCTGTCTTCCGCCCTGCGCGGCATCCCCGAGGAAACGCTGGAAGCCGCCGTCATCGACGGCGCCAATCCGTTCCAGATCTTCTGGAAGATCATGGTGCCGCAGATCTGGGGCACCATCGCCGTGGTCTGGACCACGATCACCATTCTGGTGCTCAAAGTATTCGACATCGTGCTGACCATGACCAACGGCCAGTGGAACAGCCAGGTGCTGGCCAATCTGATGTTCGACTGGATGTTCCGCGGCGGCGGCGATTTCGGCCGCGGCGCCACCATCGCCATCATCATCATGATTGCGGTCATTCCGATCATGGTCTGGAACATCCGACAGGCGAACAAAGAGACGGGAGGACATTGAGATGGCCGTCGCGACCGGAAATTCCTTCGCCAGCCGCTTCGGCGTCCACATCGCCGTGCTCATCTTCGTCGCGATCTGGACCATACCGACCCTTGGCATCCTGGTTTCGTCGCTGCGCGACAAGAACCAGATCATCGCCTCGGGCTGGTGGAACTCGTTCGCCAGTTCCACACAGACGGAAGCCGGCCGGCTGCCGCCCGCCTCGGCGCAAGTCGAGAAGGACGGCAAGTTCGTGCTCGAGGGCAATATCTTCGGCGACGGCACCAAGCGCGACATCAGCGCCTTCGGAATCAAATCG
>NZ_RZPF01000065.1:0-13953 GCF_004022735.1 Mesorhizobium sp. M7A.F.Ca.AU.001.01.1.1 | reverse complement strand
GTGTTGATCAACAGCCCGATCGTGGTGTCGGCGACCTCCTCGGTCAACACGTCGGGCGTGTTGGTGACCATGATGTTTTTCGCCGCCGCATGACCGACATCGACCGAATCATAGCCGACGCCGAAGGAAGCGATGAGTTCGAGGTTGGGCAATGCGTCCATCATCGCCGCGTTGATGCCGGCGAACGAAGCGATGCCGCGCACATCACTGCGCATCTCGTCGGTGACGAGCGCCGGATCGGCGCGTTCAATTCTGACACGCCTGAACGTGCGGTTGATGCGGTCGACCGCGTGGTCGTTGAAATCGCCCGGCACCAGGATGGCGACGGTCTGCAACTGTTCGGCCTTGGTCATGCACGCTCCACCGGCTTGCCGGTCGACTGACGCACATGCAGTTCCGGCTTGATCAATTCCTGCGAGGGTCGCACCGTCTGGCCGTTGAGCTTGTCGAGCAGCGCGCTGGCGGCGCGGCGGCCAACCTCGCGCTGGCCGTTCCAGACTGTGGTCAGCGCCGGCGTCGCGATCGCCGCCTCTTCGAGGTCGTCATAGCCGGTGACCGAGATGTCGACGCCCGGCACCAGGCCGGCGCGGGCAATGCCGTTCATCAGACCGATGGCGACGAGGTCGTTCCAGCAGCAGGCAGCTGTCGGCCTGTCCTTCAGCGCCAGGAACTGCCCGGCGGCCTCGAAGCCGGCCTGCTTGGTGCGCGGCCCGGCGATGCGCCAGGACGGCCCGACTTCCAGCCCGGCCGCCTCCATCGCGTTGACATAGCCTTGGTAGCGGTCACGGCCGGTCGAGGTCTGGTCGGTGCCGCCGATCATGGCGATGCGCTTGTGGCCGAGCGAGATCAGGTGATTGGTGGCGAGGCCTGTTCCATAGGAGTCGTCGCCGCGAAAGACCGGCACGTCGGCACCCTCGACGGTGCGCGCGATCAGCACAGCCGGCAGGCCGTTCTCCTCGGCCATCACGATGTCGGAAGCCGGCGTGCCTATCGCCGGCGACATGATGACGCCGTCGGCGCCGAGTTGCAAAAGCGTATCGATGAAAGTGCGCTGCTTTTCGAGCTGATCATAGTGGTTGGACAGGATGAAGGTTTGCCGGCTGCGGTCGAGCTCGCTTTCGATCGAGCGCAGGATCTCGGCGAAGAACGGGTTCATGATGTCGTGCACGACGACGCCGACAATGCCGGAACGCGAGGTGCGCAGGCTGGCGGCGCGTCGGTTGTAGATATAGCCGATGGCGCGGGCATGTTCCTTGATGCGGTCACGGGTGGTCCCGGCAACAAGAGGGCTGTCGCGCAGCGCCAGCGAGACCGTGGCCGTGGACACGCCGAGCGCATCCGCGATCGTCGAAAGCTTGATTTTTTGTGCCAGCGACGTGTGCTCCCCGGACCTGACTTTCCAGACCTAAACTGTTTAAAGGCGGCGTTATGCCACCGATCGGGGGCAAATCAAAGTTTTTTTGCCAACGCCTCGGCCTCGACGTCCGAGGCCGCGCGGCTCCGCAGCCGAAGCCTATGCTCGCGATGGACGATGTAGAGGCCGCTGGCGACGATGATGGCGGCGCCGACCAGCGTCCAGCGGTCGGGAAACTGCTTGAAGACGATCCATCCGGAAATGATCATCCACACCATCTGCGAATAGGGATAGGGCGCCAAAGCCGTGGTCGTCGCCAGCCGGTAGGCCTGGACGAGCAGCCAGTGACCGACGCCGCCGAACACGCCGAGCATCAGCAGCACGAACCAGTGCCAGCCGTCATGCGGCAAGGAAAACGAAAACGGCAGCAGGGGCAACAGCAGCAGCGCCGGCGCCAGCGCCGAAAACAGGATGAGGCTCTCCGATGTCTCGGTCGCCGACATGCGGCGCGTCATGATGACGTAGAAGCAGTTCGACAGCATCGAGCCGAGCGCGAAGAGATGTCCGATGCCGAACACGCCGACGCCCGGTCGGGTGATGATGAGGACGCCGGCAAAGGCCGCCAGGATGGCCAGCCAGCGCCGCCAGCCCGCCCACTCGCCAAGCAGCGGACCGGCCAGCGCCGTGATCACCATCGGCCCAAAGAAATAGATCGAGGTTGTCTCGGCCAGTTGCAGGGATTTGAGCGCCAGGACATTGAATATGGTCGATCCGAACAGGAAAGCCCCGCGCAGGATATGCGCAGGCAGGTTGATCGGGCGAAACCGCATGGGTTGGCGCCAGCCGCGCAACAGGGTGCCGACCAGGATGACATGCACGGCAAAGCGCACCCAGGCAACGACCAGCACGGAAATGCCGGCGAGGACGAGGTATTTGCTTGATGTGTCGAGGAAGGTGAAGCAGACGTAAGTGGAAAGCATGCACAGGATCGCCACCGGGGGCGTCGCGCTTTCTACATGTCTTTGGGGAGCACTCACTTGCAGGCCGGGTGGGAGCTGGGCTGGACCCACCTTTGCGGGAATTGCCGGCTCCCGGCAAGCCAATTGTCGGCTGTCGCCACGCCAAAGCCGGCTGGCACAACAAGTGTCGGCGGCAGGCTTAGTCGATGCCTCTGAAGCTACGGGTGCATACGGGCGCCCTTGGTGATCTTGTCGACCAGCTTCTTGTCGGCGCGAAGCGCGATCCCGACCGCCTTGGCGTCTTCAGGCGCAAATTCGGCGAAGACGGCGCGGTTGGCCGCGTCAAAGCCGGTCGAAAACATCTCCTCGACATAGAGCGAGGTGGTCACGCCGCGCTCCAATGTGCGCCGGTGGATCGTGCCCAGCGTGGCCTGGTCGGCGGACAAAACGATGACCGGCTGGATCGACAGCGGGTTATAGAGATTGCCGGCGCGGTCGCGATAGGGTTCACCGATGATATCGGAAAACTGCGCGACGATGCCGCTGGTCAGGAAGGCGGTGACGTTGAGTTTCTGCCAGACCGCCAGATCTTCCCTGAGCACGATTGCAAATTTCGTATCGAACATGAGACATTGGCCATTCGGTTTGTGCCCCAATGCGAGGCTTAAGGAGACGATGTCGCACGATCTAGACAGCCAGGCCTTCGAGGGTCTTGGACGTTTGTGCATCGATGCGGCGGAAAACCGTATTATCTCCGCCCCCGATCCCGCAGGCATGGAGCGGATCGAGGCACGCTTCCATGGCAGCGCGTTCGACCTGCATCGCCACGACACCTATGCGATCGGGGTAACGCTGCACGGTGTGCAGACGTTTCGCTATCTTGGTGCTGCGCGTCACAGCCTTCCAGGCCAGATCATCGTGCTACACCCCGACGAACTGCATGACGGCGGCGCCGGCACCGAGGACGGCCTGCGCTACCGAATGCTCTATTTGGAGCCGTCGCTGATGCTCGACTGCCTCGGCGGCGCTTCGCTGCCTTTTGTGAGGGATGGCGTGGTGACGGACGCCGCCTTTTGCGCAACGCTGCTTTCGGCGCTGGGGCCGCTGGAGCAGGAACTCGACGACCTGTTCGTCGACGATTTCCTGGTCCAACTGATGCAAAGCCTGACCCGGCATGGTGGCCAGCCGGCAAAGCCGATGACCAGGACGGCGTGGCGGGCGGCTGCACTGGCGCGCGACTATCTCACGGAAAACCTGACCCGGCCGGTGCGCTCCGGCGAACTGGAAGCCATAACCGGGCTCGACCGCTATGCCTTGTCACGGCATTTCCGCGCGGCGTTCTCGACCAGTCCGCATCGCTTCCTGGTGATGCGCCGGCTTCAGCGTGCGCGGCGGATGATCGCCGCCGGCGAACCGTTGGCGCAGATCGCGGTCGAAGCCGGCTTCAGCGACCAGAGCCATTTCATCAGGCAGTTCAAGAAGGCGTTCGGCATGACACCGGGACGCTGGTCGTCGCTGATCCAGGGCTCTGCCGCGGCGGCTTGATCGCCTGCCGCGACAATCCGCCGGTCAGTCGTCCGACTCGGCGTCGTCGTCGATGAGCACCAATTCCTCGTTCGAGAGGTTGGCCTCGATGCGGGCAAGCAGTTTGAACAGCGACTTCTGGTCCTTCTTGTCGAGGCCCTTCAGCGCCTGCTTTTCGGTCTTCTTCACCGATTTCTCGATGGCGTGGATGATGTCGCGGCCTGTATCGGTGAGAAAGATGTGGGCCTGGCGGGCATCGGCTTCAGAAGCGCGCTTCTCCAGGAACCCCTGGGCCTGCAGCCGGTTGATGGTCTTGGTGATCGTCGGCGGGCGCACGCCGAGACGTCCGGCAAGATTGCCCGGCGTCTGGCCGTCCTCACGGTCGAGCGCCAGCATGATCTGGTCCTGGCCGGCATAGAAGCCGTGCGCCAGAAGCCGGGCAGCCAGCGCCGTCCTTGCCAGCCTTGCCGCGGAATGCAGCCGGCTCATTGTCGCAGTCTTGTCCGCCTTGGCCATGGTCTTCCCTCTTCGGCCGTACCGGTGCGGGCAGCATAGAGGCAGCCGGCCGGTTGGCAATCGACGATCAAAAAGATTCCGGTGCTTCAAACAGCTTTGCCGGCAAGCATTGTGGTGTCCGCCGTGGCTAATGCCAGATGTTTATTTCAGTTAGATGACAAACGAATTCGTGACCGGAGTTTTCGCCGCTGACAAGGTGCGTGAGGGAACGCTCAGCCGGACTTCACCGCCACGATCATCAGCGCCTGATAGGCATCCTCCAACTCGCGCAGCGCAGCCTGCGATTGCGATCCGGCCCGCCTGGCGATGCCGTCATCGGCATTTGAAGTGTCGCGCTTGCCGGGCCGGTCATTGTAGGGCGCGACAGAGGTGAAGATCTGCTCGCTGAGGCTGTCGGGGAAAAACAACTGGCCGGTCATCACCGACCTGTCGTCGGGGAAGACCTTGAAATGGATGTGGGTGGTGCGGCCGCGATACCAGCCGGGATAGATCGTGGCGAAGGAGACGATGCCGCTTGCATCGGTTTTCTGCCAACCACGCAGGAAGGTCTGGCCCGACGTGTCGACGTCGCGGCCGTCACCCTGTCCGGGATAGCCGGAATAGGCGCCCTGCGCGTCGCAATGCCAGATATCGACGCGGGCGCCGGCAAGTGGGCGGCAGTCCACGTCGACAACCTGCAGCCGGACGTCAAGGGCAATACCTTTCTTGCCTTCGGTGACATCGGCACGTTCGAGTTTCGGGTCGAAATAGAACGGTCCCTCGGTCACTTCAGGCGTAATGGTGCAGACACCGGCGCCGTTTTCGAACAAGGCCAGTCCGGCATAGGGTGAAGCCTGGGCAGCCGAAGATTGAGCGGCCATTGCCGAGGCCGGCAGGAAGGCACCACCTCCGGCGGTGACCGCGATCAACCCGAGCGCCTGGCGCCGGCTCAATGAGAAGGAGGATGGCTTGCCGGACATATCTTGCCTCTCAAATTGACCTTCCGCATCCCGAGCTAGGCAATCACAGCGGCTTTCGCCAGTCAAAATCCGGTATTGTAGCAAGCCGGTTTGGCCCATCGGTTTGCCCCGTGCAAAAGCCCGGCACACATCCTATATGGAACCGACAATCCCTTTTGAGGGCCGGATCTTTTGCGGCCCAGCACTTTCGAGGCAAGCCATGAGCGACGCACAGACGCAAATCCCCGTAACCGTTCTCACCGGCTATCTCGGCGCCGGCAAGACGACGCTGCTCAACCGCATCCTGTCGGAAAACCACGGCAAGCGCTACGCCGTCATCGTCAACGAGTTCGGTGAAATCGGCATCGACAACGATCTGATCGTGGAATCCGACGAGGAAATCTACGAGATGAACAATGGCTGCATCTGCTGCACGGTGCGCGGCGACCTGATCCGTGTCGTCGAGGGCCTGATGCGCCGCCCCGGCCGCTTCGACGCCATCGTCGTCGAGACCACCGGGCTCGCCGATCCGGTGCCGGTGGCGCAGACCTTCTTCATGGACGACGATGTGCGCTCCAAGACCAGGCTTGACGCGGTGGTGGCGCTGGTCGACGCCAAGCACCTGCCGTTGCGGCTCAAGGATTCCAAGGAAGCCGAGGACCAGATCGCCTTCGCCGACGTCGTCGTGCTCAACAAGACCGACCTCGTCACGTCAGAAGAACTCGCCAAGGTCGAGGCAACGATCCGCGCCATCAATCCGGCGGCAAAGATCCATCGTACCACCCGCGCCGGCGTTGACCTGACCGAAGTACTCGACCGCGGCGCTTTCGATCTGTCCCGGGCACTGGAAAACGATCCGCACTTCCTCGAGGCGCATGACGATCACGATCATCATGACCACGACGGCCACGATCACCACCACCATGATCATGACGGGCACGACCACCACCATCACGCGCATGCTTCGGACATTCATGACGTGACGGTGCAATCGGTGTCGCTGCGCGGCGGCGAGATGGATCCGAAGAAATTCTTCCCCTGGATCGAGAAGATCACCCAGATGGAAGGCCCCAACATCCTGCGGCTGAAAGGCATCATCGCGCTCAAGGGCGACGACGAGCGCTATGTCATCCAGGGCGTGCACATGATCATCGAAGGCGACCACCAGCGCGCCTGGAAAGACGGCGAAAAGCACGAGAGCCGGCTGGTGTTCATCGGCAGGGAACTCGACGCCGAGCGGCTGAAGAAGAGTTTTGACGCCTGCCAGGCGGCTTGATTTCCAAGCCTTATAACGCTAGCGCTGCCCCTTCTGTCCTTCTCCCCTTGTGGGAGAAGGTGGCCGTGCGAAGCTCGGTCGGATGAGGGGTGCTCCAGCTGGGCACCGACGGCGATCCGTCCAACACCCCTCAACCGTCTCGGCGCTGCGCGCCGATCCACCTTCTCCCACAAGGGGAGAAGGTTGGCGCCACACCCGGCCGCGCTGGCGACTTCCCGGGGATGGCAACAAACTTCATTGGAATGGTTCCCTGATGCCCACAGTCGCCCCCCTAGACCTCGAAGGCCATTGCATCGCCGCCGCCTTTCTCGGCGACGTGCCGCATTTCGCGATGGCCGACGGCGCCATCCATCGGCTCGACCATGGCCACAAGACGGTTCAGGCCAATGACGGGCTGCTCGCCGCCTTCCATGATGCGGCCAATGACCGGCTGATCACCGGCGGCGAGGACGGCAAGGTGTTTGCCGTGAAAACGGGCGGCGAGGCCACGGAATTGGCAAGCGCGGCCAGGAAGTGGATCACCAGCGTTGCCGCCGGGCCGCAAGGCGCCATCGCCTATGCCTCAGGCAAGACTGCCTTCGTGCGCTTCGCCGACGGCAAGACCAGGGAATTCGTCCATCCGCGTTCGGTGGAGGGGCTGGCCTTCTCGCCCAAGGGCATGCGCTTCGGCGTCGCCCGCTACAATGGCGCGACGCTGCATTTCCCGGCCGCCGAGGGCAAGCCGGTGGAACTCGAATGGGCCGGCGCCCATACCGGCATCACCTTCTCGCCGGATGGCGCCTTCCTCGTCACCACCATGCAAGAAAACGCATTGCACGGGTGGAAGCTCGCCGACGGCAAGCACATGCGCATGACCGGCTATCCCGGCAAGGTCAAAAGCCTGTCGTGGAGCGTAAAGGGCAAGTGGCTTGCGAGTTCCGGCGCGCCGGCGGCGATCGTCTGGCCGTTTTCCGGCAAGGACGGGCCGATGGGCAAGGCACCGCTGGAACTCGGCACGCGCGGCAATGCCATGGTGACGGCTGTCGCCTGTCACCCGAGCCAGGATGTCGTCGCCGTCGGCTATGATGACGGCATGGTGATGGCGGTGCGTTTTGCCGACGCCAAGGAAGTGCTGTTGCGGCGGCCGGGCAAGGGCGCCATCACCTCGATGATGTGGGACAAGGAAGAACGCCGCGTCGCCTTCGGCAGCGCGGCAGGCGACTGCGGCGTCATCGACATCACGGCCTGACCCCGCTCACTCCGCTCCGCACGACACTTTGCCGCTGATTTCGACCGGTTTGCCGTCCTGGTCCGTATCCGCTGCGGCGTCGTAGATGGAGAGCGTATAGCTCCCGTCGTAGACGCCTTCGTCGCTGGTCCTGGTCAGGATCGTCAGTTCGACCGAGTTGATCTTTTGCGCGGCCTCGTGCTCACGATAGATGTTCAGCCGCAATTCCTTGCCGTCGAGCCAGTACTGCGTCAGGTTGGAATCCTCGAACACGGTCTTGCGCAGGCTGTCGCTGGCAGGCCGGCTCAGAATTTCGAGGTTGCCGCGAAAGTTGAAGGTCGGCCCGCCCATGCCTCTGGTGACGCCGGCCTCGACCTCGAATGTCGCCGCCGGGTCGTCGGTGGAGCACCAGATGCCGCCCGAGGCGAAGGCCGCGCTCGCCGACGACAGGTGCATCGCCACACAGATGACCGTCCTCATTACCCCTCCCCCTCAATTCCCGCTCATATTGGCGCCGACTTCGGCAGCACGGTCAAGCGCCGCCGCCAAAGGCTGAGCCAACGCAGGACAGATGCGCGGCCAATTGCGGATGCAGACACGGATTGGCTAAGAGGAATCGACCAGAGGGGTTTTCATGCACAGCGATATGTCCAAGACGTCCATCGGCGGCATCGGCCGCGACCGCATTGCCGATCTGCGCGAGACCGAGGGGGCAGCCTTCCGCAAGGCGCGGCCGCAATCTCAGGTAAAGGTCGGCAACGGCCTGCCCGGCTTCTTCGGCGGCGTGCCGATGCACTGGATGAACGACTGGCCGACGCCGTTTCCGATCCTGGTCGACAGCGCCAAGGGCGCCACGATCACCGACATCGACGGAAACAAGCTCGACGATTTCTGCCTTGGCGACACCGGCTCGATGTTCGGCCATTCGCCGCCGCCGGTGGCGCGCGCCATCCGCCGCCAGGCCGGACGTGGCCTGACCTATATGCTGCCTTCGGAAGATGCGCTGGCCATCGGGCCGCTGCTGCAGCAGCGCTTCGGCCTGCCATTCTGGCAGATCGCGACGACGGCAACCGACGCAAACCGTTTTGCATTGCGCGTCGCCCGCGCCGTCACCGGCCGGGAGAAGATCCTTGTCTTCAACGGCTGCTACCATGGCTCGGTCGACGAGACGATGGTGCGGCTGATCGACGGCAAGCCCGTCAACCGGCCGGGATTGGCGGGCGAGTTCCGCGACCTGACGCGTACGGCCAAGGTCATCGAGTTCAACGACATCTCAGCACTCGAAGCCGCGCTTGGGGATAAGGACGTCGCCTGCGTCATCGCCGAACCGGTGCTGACCAACTCCTGCATGGTGCTTGCCGATCCGGGCTACCATGACGCCCTGCGCAAACTGACACGCCAAGCCGGCACACTGCTTCTGATCGACGAGACGCACACGATCTCGACCGGCCCCGGCGGCTACACGAGGAAATATGGTCTCGACCCGGACTTCTTCGTCCTGGGCAAGCCGATCGCCGGCGGCGTGCCGGCCAGTGTCTGGGGCATGAGCGACGACGTCGCCTCGCGCTACGCGGACTACAACAGGACCAAGGAGCCGGGCTATTCCGGCATGGGCACGACGCTCTCGGCCAACCCGCTGCAGTTCGCAGCGATGCGCGCCGCGCTTGAAGAGGTGATGACGCCGGAAAATTATGACCGCATGGATCACCTGGCGCGGCGGCTCGATGCCGGGTTGACCGGCGTGATCGATCGCTATCGCCTGCCCTGGCATGTTTCCCGTGTCGGCGCCCGCGTCGAGTTCATCTGCGCGCCCGGTCCGCTGCGCAATGGCGCCGAGGCGGAAGTGGCGCATGCGCCGGAACTGGAGGCCGCCATCCATGTCGCGCTGATCAATCGCGGCGTGCTGATCGCACCCTTCCACAACATGATGCTGATCTCGCCGGCGACCACTGCGACCCAGGTCAACCGGCTGATCACCGCCTTCGGCGCGGTTGCGGCAAAGCTTGGGGCATGAGACAAGCGGCGATGGACCATCCCAATGCCACAATGACCTCACCTTCGGGCTCGACATCCGCCGAGGCGCACGCCTTTCTCGACGCCCATCCCGAGATCGAAGCCTTCGATATCGTGCTGACCGACGCCAATGGCGTCGGCCGCGGCAAGATCGTGCGCCGGCATGAGCTGAAGAGCATCTTCGAGGGCGGCCGCCATATGCCGATCTCGATCCTGGGCCTCGACATCACCGGCGAGGATGTGCACGAGACCGGGTTGATCTGGACGACCGGCGACGGCGATCTCAGGGCATGGCCGATCCCCGGTACGCTGGTGCCGCTCTACGGCACGAGCCCGCCACGTGGCCAGCTGCTGATGGCGATGTACATGCTCGACGGCCGGCCGATGTCGTCGGATCCGCGGCTGGCGTTGGCTCGGCAAGTCGACATCCTGGCGGCCAAGGGCCTCTATCCGGCCGGAGCCTTCGAACTTGAATTCTTCCTGCTGGCCAATGAGCGCGACGCCGACGGCAAGGTGCAGCCGGCGCGCGCCGTGCTCGACGGCCGCGTCTCGGGCAAGACGGAAGTCTATTCCGTTGATCATCTGCACGGCATGGAGCCGCTGTTTTCCGACATCTATGCCGCAGCCAAGGCGCAAGGCATTCCGGCCGAGACGGTCATTTCCGAATATGCGCCCGGCCAGTACGAATTGACGCTGAACTACCGCAAGGATGTGATGCGGGCGGCCGACGACCTGGTCATGCTGAAGCGGCTGGTGCGGGCGCAGGCGCGCCGCCACGGCGTCACCGCCTGCTTCATGGCCAAGCCGATCGAGAAATACGCCGGCTCGGGCATGCATTTCCATGTTTCGCTGCAGGACAGAGCCGGCCGAAACGTCTTTGCCGAAGCCGGCGGCGAGAGCTGGTCGCTGCCGCTGCTGCAAGGGCTCGGCGGCCTCATCCAGACCATGGCGGAATCGATGCTGGTGTTTGCGCCGCACGCCAATTCCTGGCGGCGCTTCGTCTCGCAATCCTATGCGCCGGTGGCACCGACATGGGGCGTCAACAACCGATCGGTGGCGCTGCGTGTGCCGGCCGGCGACGCCAAGAACCGGCGCATCGAGCACCGGCCGTCGGGCGTCGACGCCAACCCCTATCTGATCGCCGCAACCGTGCTCGCCGGCATCATCAAGGGCATGGATGAAGGGCTCGATCCGGGGCCCGAAACGACCGGCAACGGCTATGAGGCAGCGGTCACGCGCACAACCATGCCTGTCGACTGGCGCGCCGCGATCGAATCGGCCCGGGCGTCCAGCTTCCTGAAGAACGCGCTCGGCGAGGACCTGCACCGGACCTTCGTGGCGATCAAACAGTCCGAATACCTGCGCGTGGCACGCACGGTCAGCGAACTGGATTACCACCTCTATCTGCACGAAGTCTGAGGGCCGGGCGGGCGATCACTTTTTCGCCGTTTCCATCAAATGAGGTGGCATAAGGGCGGATAAGAACATATCATGAACAGATGAGCGCACTCACCGTCCGTGAAAAACTGGCTGTCCTCTCCGATGCCGCCAAATACGATGCGTCCTGCGCCTCGTCGGGTGCGGCGAAAAAGGACTCGCTGGAATCAGGCGGCATCGGCTCCACCGAGGGCATGGGCATCTGCCATTCCTACGCGCCGGACGGCCGCTGCATTTCGCTGCTGAAAATCCTGCTGACCAATTTCTGCATCTATGATTGCAGCTACTGCATCAACCGATCGTCGTCCAATGTGCGGCGCGCCCGCTTTGGCATCGACGAGGTGGTGAAGCTGACCATGGATTTCTACCGGCGCAACTACATAGAAGGCCTGTTCCTGTCCTCGGGTGTCGTTCGCTCGCCGGACGAGACCATGGGCGAGATGGTCGAGGTGGCGCGCCGGCTGCGCCTGGAGGAGAAATTCTCCGGCTACATCCATTTGAAGACCATCCCGGAAAGCTCGGCCGAACTGGTCGAGCAGGCCGGTCTCTATGCCGACCGGCTGTCGATCAATGTCGAACTGCCGACCGACGAGGGTGTGAAGCGGCTGGCGCCCGAGAAGAAGCCGGAGACAATCCGGCTTTCCATGGCCAGGCTGCGCCAGAAGATGGAGGAGAAGGCCGAGCCGACTTTGAAGACCAAAAAGCGCGAACGCTTTGCGCCGGGCGGCCAGTCGACGCAGATGATCATCGGCGCCGACAAGACATCCGACGACGGCATATTGCACACGAGCGCCCGGCTCTATGGCAGCTACCATCTGCGGCGGGTCTATTACTCGGCCTTCAGTCCGATTCCGGATTCGTCGTCGTCGCTGCCCCTGCAGAAGCCGCCGCTGATGCGTGAGCACCGGCTTTATCAGGCCGACTGGCTGATGCGGTTTACGGCTTTTCGCAACCGGAAATCCTCGCCGGCAGCAGCGACGGCATGCTCGATCTCGCCATCGACCCGAAGCTGGGCTGGGCACTGCGCAACCGGGGGCAGTTTCCCGTCGACATCAATCGCGCCGACCGCGAAGCGCTGCTGCGGGTGCCGGGTCTCGGCACCAAGGTGGTGGCGAAGATTTTGGAGACGCGCCGGCACCGGCGCATGCGGCTCGAGGATGTCGGGCGGTTCTGCCAGTCGATCGCCAAGCTCAGGCCCTTCATCATCGCCGAAGGCTGGTCGCCTGGTGCGCTGACCGACAAGGCCGGCCTGCGCGACAGGATCGTCCACTCCTGCGAACAATTATCGTTGTTCTGATCATGCGGCCGGCGGAACTCGATCTCGCCAGATACAGAGTTCGGCTCGACAGCGAGACGGATTTTGCCGGCTGGCGTGACGCGGCACGGCGGCTGGCCTTGAATGAGGTCAGGCCCGAGGACGTCGACTGGCATGTCGCGCCAGGCTCTGATCAGGCACAATTGCCTGAAGTGCCTGCGGGCGCGCAACTCGTCGTGCCGCGCGACTTCCTCGGGCATGCCGAAACGGCGTTCTGCCATTCCGATCCCGGCCGGTTTGCCTTTCTCTACCGAATGCTGTGGCGATTGCGCGACGAAGCTAAACTGCTGGAAATCGCGTCGGATTCCGACACCAGGCGGCTCGAGGCCATGGAGAAGGCGGTGCGGCGCGACAGCCACAAGATGCACGCCTTCGTACGTTTCCGAAAATCGGCGACGGTGCCGATGAGCGCTATGTCGCCTGGTTCGAGCCGGATCATTTCATCGTCGAGCGCAACGCCGATTTCTTCGTCAGACGTTTCACCGGCATGCGCTGGACGATCCTGACCCCTTATGCCTCTGCCGACTGGGATGGCGAAAGGCTGGCGATCGGGCCGGGCGCGGCCAAGGGCGATGCGCCTGATCAGGACGATACCGAGGCGCTCTGGCGCACCTATTTCGAGAACATCTTCAACCCGGCGCGATTGAAGGTGAAAACCATGCAGAAGGAGATGCCGAAGAAATATTGGCGGAACCTTCCCGAGGCCTCGCTCATTCCAGACATGATCGCAGGAGCGGACAAGGCCGCCAAGGACATGATTGCGAAGATGCCGACAACACCCGCGCCGCACCACGCAAAGGTGCAGGCACGGCATTGGCCGAAGCAGCCCGTCGAAGCACCGGAAGATGATGCAAGCACGATTCCGGAATTGCGCGAGGCAGCGAAAGGCTGCCGCCGCTGCCCGCTGTGGCGCGACGCGACGCAGACCGTCTTCGGTGAAGGCCCTGACAATGCCAAGGTGATCTTCGTCGGCGAACAGCCGGGGGATCAGGAGGACCTCGCCGGCAAACCTTTCGTGGGTCCGGCCGGCAAGGTGTTCGATGCGATCCTGGACGATGCCGGTGTCGACCGGCAAAAGGTCTATGTCACCAACGCGGTCAAGCACTTCAAGTTCGAGCCGCGCGGCAAGCGCCGCATCCACTCCAAACCGAATTCCGGTGAGATTCAGGCCTGCCGCTGGTGGATCGACCAAGAATTCGAGCTGATCAAGCCGAACCTCGCCGTGGCACTCGGCGCGACAGCGGCGATGTCGCTGCTCGGCAAGGCGATTCCGGTGACAAAGATGCGCGGACAAGTGATCGAGCGCGAGGACGGATTGCGCGTGTTCATCACCATCCATCCCTCCTTCATCCTGCGCATCCGCGAACCCGCGGACAAGGAGGCTGAACGCGAACGGTTCCTGCAGGACATGAAG
>NZ_RZPF01000660.1:0-3671 GCF_004022735.1 Mesorhizobium sp. M7A.F.Ca.AU.001.01.1.1 | reverse complement strand
GTAATGTTCATGCGCCGGGCAATGTCCGCGGATCGGTTTCATACCCGATTCAGGATGGCCGCGGACTGTTCGTTGCGCGTTGCCTGGCATCTGCGATTTTGTTTGACCTGCCTTGCAAGGGGAGAAAGGATGCGTCATCCGACCCCGACGTTGGCTGCCTGCCCCGCGTGGCCTCCGCAGAGGAAATGCCTGATGACGCTGCACGACGTCGCGCTCGACGACAAGTTCGATCTCGCAAAGGAGCGCATCTTCCTGTCCGGCGCGCAGGCGGTCATTCGCATGCTCTTGATGCAGCGCGAGCGCGACCGTCGCGCCGGCTTGAACACGGCCGGGTTCGTCTCTGGCTATCGCGGTTCGCCGCTCGGCGGCCTCGACATGCAGCTGTGGAAGGCGAAGAAACAGCTCGCCCAGGCTGACATCGTCTTCCAGCCGGGTCTCAACGAGGAGCTTGCCGCCACCGCCTGCTGGGGGGCGCAGCAGACGGAGCTGCTGGGCGAGGGCACTCATGACGGCGTCTTTTCGGTCTGGTACGGCAAGGGACCGGGCGTCGACCGCTCAGGCGATGTGTTCCGCCACGCCAACCTCGCCGGATCGTCGAAGCATGGCGGCGTGCTTGCGCTGATGGGCGACGACCATATGGCCGAATCCTCGACCAACGCGCACGCCACCGAATTCCTGTTCGTCGACACGATGGTGCCGATCCTCAACCCGGCCGGTGTCCAGGAGATCATCGACTACGGGCTCTACGGCTTCGCCATGTCGCGCTTTGCCGGCACGTGGGCGGCGATCAAATGCGTCAAGGACAACATCGAATCGACCGCCTCGGTCGATGCCGCGCTCGAGCGGCTGAACATCGTCGTGCCGGAGTTCGACATGCCGCCTGGCGGTCTCAACATCCGCCACGAGATCGACATGCTCGGCCAGGAAGAGCGGCTGCATGAACACAAGCGCGCCGCGGCCTCCGCCTTCATCCTTGCCAATGGGCTGAACCGCATCGTCTATTCGGGCGGCCGCAATCCGAAGATCGGCATCATCACGCTCGGCAAGAGCTATCTCGACGTTCGCCAGGCGCTGGAGGATATCGGCATCGACGAAGCGGCCGCCAACCGCATCGGGGTGCGGCTGTTCAAGGTCGGCTGCCCCTGGCCGCTCGACCTGCATCACATCGCCGGTTTCGCCCGCGGCCTCGACACCATCGTCGTCGTCGAGGAGAAGCGCTCGCTGATCGAGGTACAGTTGCGCGAAAGCCTTTATGGCACTGCCACCCAACCGGTCATTATCGGCAAGAAGGACGAGCGCGGCGACTGGCTGTTTCCGGCCAAAGGCGCGCTCGATCCCAACGAGATCGCCATCGCGCTTGGCGAGAGGATCGTCAGGACCATCGGCCCGTCCGAAGAGATTTCGGCGCGGGTGGCAAAACTGCGCCAGTTCCAGGCAATGCTCACCGAGGCCACCGACATCGGCTCGCGCACGCCGTTCTTCTGTTCCGGTTGCCCGCACAATTCGTCCACCAAGGTGCCGGACGGCTCGATCGCCGCGGCCGGCATCGGCTGCCACTTCATGGCGCTGTGGATGGACCGCAACACAGTCGGCTTCACGGCCATGGGCGGCGAGGGCGCGCAATGGGTCGGCCAGGCGCCGTTCTCCAAGCGCGAGCACATCTTCCAGAATCTTGGCGACGGCACCTACAACCATTCCGGTACGCTGGCGATCCGCTTCGCGCTGTCGAGCGATGCCAACATCACCTACAAGATCCTCTACAACGACGCGGTCGCCATGACCGGCGGCCAGCCGCACGAAGGCGGCCTGACCGTCGATATGATTGCCAGGCAGGTGCGGGCAGAGGGTGTCGACCGCATTGCCATCGTCACGGATGAGCCGGACAAATATGCTGGCAAAGCCGAATTCCCGGCCGGTGCCACTATCCATCACCGCGACGACCTCGATCTCGTCCAGCGCGAGCTGCGCGACGTCAAGGGCGTTTCGGTCTTGCTCTACGACCAGACCTGCGCCGCCGAAAAACGCCGCCGCCGCAAGCGCGGCACATTCCCCGATCCCGACAAGCGCGTCTTCATCAACGAACTGGTCTGCGAAGGCTGCGGCGATTGCGGCGTACAGTCGAACTGCGTCTCGATCCAGCCGGTCGAGACCGAATTCGGCCGCAAGCGCAAGATCGACCAGTCGAGCTGCAATAAGGATTTCTCCTGCGTCAACGGCTTCTGCCCGTCCTTCGTCACTGTGCACGGCGCCAAGATCCGCAAGGCCGAGGGCCTGGCCGGCAAGGCCGATCCGCTGGAAGGCGTGCCCGTGCCGGCGCAATTCCCGCTTGGCGAGCAGGGCTGGGCGGCGATCATCGACGGCGTCGGCGGCACCGGCGTCGTCACCGTCGGTGCGGTGCTAGGCATGGCGGCGCATCTTGAGGACAAGGGCTGCGGCATGATCGACATGGCCGGCCTCGCCCAGAAGGGCGGCTCGGTGTTCACCCATGTCCGCATCGCTCGTACCCCGGACGACATCCATGCAATCCGCGTTTCGGCGGGGAAGGCCGATCTCGTGCTTGGCTGCGATCTCGTCGTGTCGGGCGCCAAGAAGGTGCTGACCGCGGTGCGCGAGGGCCACACCATCTTCGTCGCCAACACCGCCGAGATCATGCCCGGCGAATTCGCCCGCTCGGCCGATTTTTCGTTGCCGATAGAGCGGCTGAAAAAGGCGATCCGCGCGGCTGCGGGCGACGACAAGGCACATTTCTTCGATGCCACCCGCACTGCCACGGCACTTTTCGGCAATTCGCTCGGCGCCAACATGTTCATGCTTGGCTTTGCCTTCCAGCACAGCGGCCTGCCGCTGTCCGCCGAGGCGGTCGAGAAGGCGATCGAGCTCAATGGCGAAGCCGTGGCGATGAACATCGCCGCCTTCCGCTGGGGCCGTCGCGCTGCCCATCAGCCGGATTTCGTGCGCGGGCTGGTTGCCCAGCCGGGTCCGACCGCGGCTGGAAAGGCAGGCCAGGCCACGGACACCGCCGAGACGCTGGACGACATCATTGCCCGCCGCGTCGCCTTCCTGACCGCCTATCAGAACGCCGCCTATGGCAGGCGTTATGCCGGAAAACTGGCCGCGTTGCGCGCCGCCGAAGCGAAGGCCGTGCCTGGTTCGACCGCGGTGTCGCAGGCTGCCGCCAGGAACCTGTTCAAGCTGATGGCGATCAAGGACGAATACGAGGTGGCGCGTCTTTACACGGACGGCTCTTTCGCCGCCGAACTGGGCAAGCAGTTCCAGAGCTACGAAAGGCTCGAATTCCACCTCGCTCCGCCGATCATGGGCCGTCGCGGCAATGACGGAAGCCCGCGGAAATCGAGCTTCGGCCCGTGGATGATGAAGGGTTTTCGCGTGCTGGCGGCGATGAAGGGCCTGCGCGGCACTGCCTTCGACCTGTTCGGCTACACCGCCGAACGGCGCATGGAGCGGCAGCTGCTGGCGCGGTACGAGGCGGATCTGGAGCTCATCGCCGGATCGTTGGCCCCAGCCAGGGTCGATGCGGCGGTTGCGCTGGCCTCGGTGCCTGCCCTCATCCGCGGCTATGGCCACGTCCGCCAAGCCAGCGCGCAAAAGGCCGCCGGCGAGCGCCAAAGGCTGCTCGAACGCCTGTCGAGTACGCCGGCGCGGCCCGAACT
>NZ_RZPF01000659.1:0-3677 GCF_004022735.1 Mesorhizobium sp. M7A.F.Ca.AU.001.01.1.1 | reverse complement strand
CTTCCGGCGACAATGCCTTCAAGATCGAGCTTGCCCGCCGCATCGTGATCAGGGCGCTGATCTCTGCGCTTTCGGGAACGCCCGAGCGTCTGCCGGCCCTTCCTGCCTCCCCGTTCTCGAACATTCCTGGAGCGCGCCATGACGCTTGAACTCAGCCTCAACCAGCAACCCGCCCATGCCCGGCAAGGCTCTAGCATCGGCCAGCCGCTGACCCGCCGCGACGGCTTTCTGAAAGTCACCGGAGCCGCGCGCTATGCCGCCGACAACCATCCGCCCGGCATGCTCTACGCCGTGCTGGCGGTCAGCAGCATCGCACGCGGCCGCGTCGCCGCGCTGGATGTCGAGGCGGCCAAGGCATACAGAGGCGTGGTCGAGGTGATGACGCCCAAGAACCGGCCAGCGCTCGCTGCCGATCCGGACGCCAAGGACCATCCCTTCATGTTCCGGCTCGACCTCTTGCAGAACGACCAGGTCCGCTACCCCAATCAGAGCATCGCCGTGGTGATCGCCGAGACGCTGGAGGCGGCGACCGAGGGGGCGGCGCTGCTGTCGCCGCGCTATGAAGTGATGCCGGCGCGCGTTGGCCTCGACGGCGCCGAAAATTTCGTGCCGCGTGCTGTCGGCGTCGGCGGTCCGGCCGTGCAGCACAAGGGCGATGTCGAGGTCGGCCTTAAATCCGCAAAGACGCGGATCGAAGCCACCTACGAGACGCCGGCCCAGTACCACAACGCCATGGAGCCGCATGCGATCGTCGTCGCCTGGGAAGGCGACACACTGTCGATCGACACACCGAGCCAGGGCCTTGCCATGGCGCAGGGCCGCATCGCCGGCCTGTTCGGCATCGCGCCGGAGAACATCCACATCCGCAGCCCGTTCCTGGGTGGCGGCTTCGGTTCGAAAGGCATGATCTCCGGGCCGCAGGTGCTCGGCATCCTGGCGGCGCGTCTCGTCGGCCGTCCGGTCAAGCTGGTGCTGCGACGTGAGCAGATGTACGGGCCGGTCGGCCACCGTGCGCCGACGCGCCAGACGCTGCGCATGGGCATGGATGGCGAAGGGCGGCTGACGGCACTCGACCATCACGCCAAGACCGCGTCGAGCACGTTCGACGATTTCTTCGAACCGGCGGCGGATGCCTCGCACACGCTCTATGCCAGCCCGGCCATCGCCACCTCGCACGATGCGGTGCGGCTCGATACCGGTACGCCGCTGTTCATGCGGGCGCCCGGCGAAGCCACCGGCTCGATCGCGCTGGAGAGCGCTATCGATGAGGCAGCCTACGCCTGCGGCATGGACCCGCTGGAATTCCGGCTGCGGAACTATGCCGAGGTCGAGCCGATGACCGGCAAGCCGTTTTCCTCCAAGGCGCTGCGCGAATGCTACAGGCAAGCGGCCGAGACGTTCGGCTGGGCGAGCCGCCCGCTTCAGCCTCGGCTGATGCGCGACGCCGACGGTTTCCTGACCGGCTGGGGCATGGGCACGGCGACCTTCCCGGCGATCATGTTCCAGGCCGAAGCGCGGGCGGTGCTGAGAGCCGATGGCAGCGGCGTGATGGAGACCGGCGCTCAGGACATGGGGCAAGGCGCCTGGACCGCCTTCGCCCAGATCGCCGCCGACGGACTGGGACTGGATATCGACCAGGTCGATTTCAGGGCCGGCAGCTCCGATCTGCCCAATGCAGGCATTGCCGTCGCCGTGTTTGCCGAGGTGAAGGTCGATCCGGATTTTGGCCAGATCCGTGTCACAAGGCTGGTCGGTGCGTTCGCCGCCGGACGGGTCATCAATCCCAGGCTGGTGCGCAGCCAGTATTATGGCGGCATGATCTGGGGCGTCTCGTTCGCGCTGCATGAGGAAGCCATCACCGACCGGCGCTCTGGCCGGATCCAGAATGCCAACCTCGCCGAATATCATGTCCCGGTGAATGCCGACGTTCCATCGGTCGAGGCGTTGCTGGTCCACGAGGACGACCCTCACGTCAACGCGCTCGGCATCAAGGGCGTCGGCGAAATCGGCATCACCGGCACGGCCGGCGCCGTCGCCAATGCGGTCTGGCATGCGACCGGCGTGCGGCCGCGGCGCTTTCCGGTCCGCATCGAGGACCTGCTGGGGTGAGGAGTGGTCCACCTAGCGGATGGGAAGCCAATTGCTTGGCTTCCCGAACGACGAATGGTGAAGGCCCGGTCCGCCTTCGGGCGCACCAAAAAGTCCAGTGGACCTTTTTAAGGGGCTGAACGCCCGAAGGCGGGGAGCGGCAGCGAAGGGCCGCACAGCCGGCGCCAGGTCCCCGCCGGCTGCCAAAGATGAAATCAACGACTTCGCGTCAAGCAACTGGAGCCCGACGCCCATGACCAAAACAACGATCCCAGTTCATCTCGACATCAACGGCCGTGATCACGATCTGCAACTCGAGCCGCGCGTCACGCTGCTCGATGCCTTGCGCGATCGCCTCGGCCTGACCGGAACCAAGAAGGGCTGCGACCACGGCCAGTGCGGCGCCTGCACCGTGCATATCGACGGCGAGCGCGTGCTGGCCTGCCTGACGCTGGCCGCACAAGTCGAGGGCCGCACCGTCACCACCATAGAGGGGCTTGCACGGGAGGGCGAAATGCATCCCGTGCAGGCTGCCTTCCTCGAACAGGACGCCTTCCAGTGCGGCTATTGTACGCCGGGCCAGATCATGTCGGCGGTCGCCTGCATCCGCGAAGGCCATGCCGGCTCCGACGAAGAAATCCGCGAGTATATGGCCGGCAACCTCTGCCGCTGCGGCGCCTATCCGCACATCGTCGCCGCTGTCCGCCAGGCAGCATTGGAGGCCGCATCATGAGGGATTTTTCGTATGTGCGCGCCAATTCGCTCGATGCGGCACGCCAGGCGGCCGCCCTGCCCGGCGCCATGCTCTTGGCCGGCGGCACCACGCTGATCGACCTCGCCAAATGCGGCGTCGCCGAGCCCGAGACGCTGGTCGACATCACCCATCTCAAGGGGTTGGGCAGGATCGAGGTGAACGAGCGCGGCGTCACCATCGGCGCACTGGCCAGGATGAGCCATGTCGCCGACCATGCCGACATCAAGAGTAGCTTCCCCGCCATTTCCGAAGCCCTGTGGCAGGCGGCTTCCGCGCAGATCCGCAACATGGCGACCATCGGCGGCAATCTGATGCAGCGCACGCGCTGCCCTTATTTCCGCGATCCCGCGAATTTCCCAGCCTGCAACAAGCGTGAGCCCGGCTCTGGCTGTTCGGCGATCGGCGGCGTTACCCGTGGCCATGCGGTGCTTGGCATCAGCGACGCGTGCATCGCCATGTATCCGGGCGACCTCGCCGTGGCGCTGGTCGCCTTCGATGCGATCGTGCATCTGGGCGAGCGCCACATCCCGGTCGACGACTTTTTCCTGCTGCCCGGCACCACGCCGGATCGGGAACACGCGATCGAACCGGGCGAGATGATCACCGCGATCGAGATCCCCGGCTCGGCCCCTGCCCGGCGTTCGACTTATCTCAAGATCCGCGACCGGCAATCCTATGAGTTTGCCGCCGCGAGCGCGGCGGTCGGCATTGAGTTCGAACCTGACGGCCGAACGATCCGCGATTTGCGCGTCGCGCTTGGCGGCGTCGCGACCAAGCCGTGGCGTGCGCGGGCCGTGGAAAACGCGCTGAAGGGCAAGGTGCTGGAGCCGGACAC
>NZ_RZPF01000658.1:0-3692 GCF_004022735.1 Mesorhizobium sp. M7A.F.Ca.AU.001.01.1.1 | reverse complement strand
GTCCTGGCGCAGCCCGTCCTGGCTGAAACGGCGGAGCGGCCGGCGCCCTCGGGCGGCGTGCTATCCCTGCTGCCGCCGCCGCAGACCACCAACCATTCGATCACGCTGGCCGGGCGCAAGCTGGATTACCAGGCAAAGGCGGCGACCCTGTCGCTGCTATCGGGCAAGGGCGACGTCACGGCGGAGATCTTCTACGTCGCCTACACACTGGAGCCGCCGGCAAGCGGGGCCAAAGACCAGCAGCGGCCGATCACCTTCGTGTTCAACGGCGGCCCTGGAGCAGCGTCCGCCTATCTGCATATCGGCGCACTCGGTCCACGGATAATCGCGACGGGAGCCGACGGCGAATTCCTGCCGTCACCGCAAAGACTGATCGACAATCCGGACAGCTGGCTCGACATGACCGATCTCGTCTTCGTCGATCCGGTGGGAACAGGCTATAGCCGCGAGGCACCGGGGCAGGACACGCGCGATTTCTGGGGCGTAAACCAGGATGCCAGCTCGATAGGCGCCTTCATCCGGCTCTATCTCGCGCAGAACGGCCGCACCGGGTCGCCACTGTTCCTCGCCGGCGAAAGCTATGGCGGGTTCCGCGCAGCGCTGCTCGCCAGGACGTTGCAGGAAGATATCGGCATCAGTCCGAACGGCATCGTGCTGATCTCGCCGGCGCTGGAGTTCACGCTGGTGCAGCCCGACGAATTCGAGCCGCTGCATTGGGCGCTCGAACTGCCTTCACTGGCTGCGGTGCGCCTGCGCGCCGAAGGCGTCAGCGGCGACGCGTTGCGGGAGAAGCTGGCAGACGTCGAACATTATGCGATGGGCGATTACCTCACGGCAATCACCAGCGGACTGGAGCAAGGCAGGCGGCTGGCCAGCCAACGCGTGGCTGACATCACCGGCCTGCCGCTCGACCTGGTGCAGCGGAACTCCGCCCGCATCCCCACCGGCCTGTTCGCAAGGGAGTTCGCCCGCGCCAGCGGCAAGGTGCTCAGCCCCTATGACGCCACGATCGGCACGGCCGACATCGCGCCCGAGAGCGCCCGCATCGCCGGCCCGGATCCGGTGCTCGACCGCAGCGTGCCGGCGCTGACGTCGGCATTCGTCGGCTATATCAGCGACGAACTGCATTTTCGCACCGATGTCAGCTATCGGCTGCTCAATGGCGAAATCAGCCACAATTGGGATTACGGGACCGGCGCCTCGCGGCAAGGCTATGCCGGGGTGATGGACGATCTGCAGCGCGCACGCTCGCTGAACCCTTCGCTCGGCGTCGTGATCGTTAACGGCTACACCGATCTGGTGACACCTTACCTCGCCTCGCGCTACCTGGTGAGCCAGATCCCGTCGCTCGCCAATGCCAAGCCCATCCGTCTCGATGTCGTCGAGGGCGGGCACATGATGTATTTCAGGTCCGACGGCCGGCGCGCGCTGAAAGAAGCCGCTTCGGAGCTTTATCAGGCGACGCAGTAGGCTTGGCGACAGTGCAGCTCGCCATGGACCCGTGCCCCAATATAAGCACCGGACTGGCGTAGCGCCGCAGGGGTTTTCGCCCGTATAGCTTGGTACCAAGGGAGTTGAATTCACGGCTCCCTTGTGTCGCTCCTCACAGCATTTCTGCCGCTCCGGCAAATTTGGTCCCACGCGCCTTATGGCCGATATCGCCATTCTCGAAACACGCGAGCGGGTTCTTGCAGGCATCCTGCTGACCGGTGCGGCCTATCTGCTGTTTTCGACACAGGATGCTTCGATCAAGCTGCTGGTCGTCGGCATGAGCGTCTGGCAGATCATGTTCTTCCGCAGCATCACCATTCTGGGCGCGTGCGCGGCGATCGGCGGACGACAGCTGTTTGCCGACACGATGCGCTCGCCGATCGTGCGGCCGATGCTGGTGCGCAGTGCCTTCACGCTTGCTGCGTGGCTCTGCTACTACAACGCCGCGCGCAGCCTGCAGCTCGCCGAACTGACCACCGTTTATTACGCGGCCCCGATCATCGTCACCGTGCTTTCGGTGTTCCTGCTCGGCGAAAAAGTGCCGATGCTGCGCTGGCTGGCGGTGCTGATCGGCTTTGCCGGCGTGTTCATCGCTTGCGATCCGACCCATCTCGGCCTGTCCGTGCCGGTGCTGCTGGTGCTGGCGGCCGCCTTCTTGTGGGGCATCGCCATCGTGCTCTTGCGCAGGACCGCCCTTGCCGAGCGCTCGATGATCCAGCTCCTGCTCAACAATTTCTATTTCCTGCTGTTTTCGGCGGTGCCGGCGTTGCTTTGGTGGCGGACACCCGACTGGACCCAGCTGCTGCTGCTTGCCAGCGTCGGCGCACTCGGCGGCCTGGCGCAGTATCTTCTCTTCGAAGGCATGAAGCGCACGCCGGCCTCGGTTCTCGCGCCGCTGGAATACACCTCGCTATTGTGGGCATTCGCACTCGGCTTTGCGATCTGGGGCGACGTGCCGCGCCGCGAAGTTTTCCTGGGCGCTGCGCTGATCGTCGCCGCCGGCCTGCTGATCGTCGGCACCGAGCATTTCCGCAAACGGCTATGATGTGCATGGCCATGATTGCTGACGCTACGATGTCAGGACCAAGCGGCGTAGGCTGGCGGCATGACTGAGATTGCAGCCGCCACCGACACCGCCGCGGAGCGGACACTCGGCATCATCCTGGTGTCGTCCTCAGCCGCCGTCTTCGCCCTGACGGGCGTGCTGACGAAATCAATCCACGCCGACCCGTTGACCATCATCTGCTGGCGCGGCTTTGTCGGCGCGATCCTGATCAGCTTCTATGTGCTGTGGCGGCGTCACCGTTCCGGTGGGCGTGAGACCCTGCGGCTTGGCTGGCGCGGCTGGCTGCTGGCGGTGGAAGGCGCGCTGGCCAGCATCGCTTTCATCTCGGCGTTCAAGTTCACCTTCGTCGCCAATGTCGCTGTCATCTATGCCACAGCACCTTTCGTCACGGCGCTGCTGGCCTGGGTTCTGACGCGCGAACCCTTCCGGTTGCAGACGATGGTCGCCGCCGCAGTGTCGCTGTGCGGCGTGGCGATCATGGTCTGGTCCGGCTTCGGCACCGGCAATCTGTTCGGCGACGGACTGGCACTGCTGATGACCATCGGCAGCGGCCTTTACATGATCATGGTTCGCGCCTTCCGCGACACGCCCGTGGTGTGGGCCGGTGCGGTGTCGGCATTCCTGTTGTTCGTGCTCGGTTGGTTCGTCACCGATCCGCTGGCGGTTTCGCCGAGAGATGCCGTTCTGCTCACCACTTTCGGCGCGTCCTTCGCGCTGTCCTCGATCCTGTGGACGGAGGGCGCACGACTCATCCCGCCGGCCGAATCCGGGCTTCTCGGTTCGGCCGAAGTGCCGTTCGCGATCCTGTTTGCCTTCCTGTTCCTGGGCGAGATTGCACCAGCCGCCAGCATGATCGGCGGCGCCGTCGTGCTCACCGCAGTGTTCGCCCATGCGGGGCGGGATTGGCTGATGGCGCGCTCGCAACGCATGGCGTCAAATATTTCTTAAAAAAGCGACACAGTCATGGAACCATCATCCGGGTCAGGCATTATTGCTGCGACGGGCCATCCCCAAGTCCCCCCAAACCCCTCGGCCCGTCCTACTCCAAGCCGACCGTAAGGGCGGCTTTTTCTTTGCCGCTTGCCGACCGCAAGGTCGGCTTTTTCTTTGCCACTTGGGACCGCAAGGTCGGGTT
>NZ_RZPF01000657.1:0-3708 GCF_004022735.1 Mesorhizobium sp. M7A.F.Ca.AU.001.01.1.1 | reverse complement strand
GGCATGGTGTTCCAGCACTTCAACCTGTTTCCGCATCTGACCGTGCTGATGAACTGCATGGCCGGGCCGATGTGGGTCAAGGGCGTTTCCGCCGCCGAGGCACGCAAGACCGCGCTGCAGTTCCTGGAGCGCGTGCGCATTCCCGAACAGGCGAACAAATTCCCGGTCCAGCTGTCGGGCGGCCAGCAGCAGCGCGTCGCCATTGCGCGAAGCCTGTGCATGAAGCCGGCGGTAATGCTGTTCGATGAGCCGACATCGGCACTCGACCCGGAAATGGTGTCGGAAGTGCTCGATACGATGACCGGGCTAGCGCGCGACGGCATGACTATGGTTTGCGTCACTCATGAAATGGGCTTTGCACGGGCGGTGGCCGACCGCGTCATCTTCATGGATGCCGGCCAGATAGTCGAGGAAGGCAAGCCGGACAGCTTCTTCGGCAATCCTCAGCACGATCGCACCAAGCTGTTTCTCAGCCAGATACTGAAGCACTGATACGCACATTTTGCCAAGCCAATGGCGGTGAGGGTAGTGGGTCAGTTATTCAGCGATAATGCGGACGGTCTCTGCTATGGTGGAGCGCAAGTCTCCACCCGTGCCGCCGCTCGCATCTGAAAGCGTCGGGCGCTTTCAACAGCAAGATGGTTAGGCTCCCACTCGCTGATCGGGATAAGGCTCGTTGCGGATTAGCTCGAACGTCGCTTTTACCACAAACAGCGGCGCGGTTGTACCGGCATGAACTTGCAATGCGACTTGGCGGAATGTGCCGTTCGGCATCTGGTCCTTGGCTATTTCGAGCAACGCCCTTGCTGCCTCATCTTCGGCAGAAGCTAGGGTTGGAAGGTCTGTGCCTTCCGTGTCCGGGTATGAGGTTCCATTGTCGACTAGATCGAAGAAGAAGCGGGCCATTTAGCCCTAATCGCGAACCCTCAGAAATGTTTCATTGCTACTACATCTCAATCAGGGCGTAGGCCACGCCGAAGATTGCAAGCGTTGCAGCCGCAAAAAACGCCCAGCCTTTTAAGGCGGCGCGCACATCCTCTGGCTTCGCGCCCTTCTGATTATCGTATTCGTCCATAGTAAAGACCCTGGTTCATCGGTCTGTCTTGATACCAACATCAATCGGCAGTGGGCAACCCTTCGGTGGGGTCTGTCAGGCGAACGCGCGCTTCTTATAGGAGCCGCGCACCGCCGGCTTCTCGGATTCCTTCGCTTCGATCAGGGCCACGATATCGCCAAACTCCCAAAGTTTGCCAGTCACGCCAGCGGCCATTGCCGGGGTCAGCCGCAAGGTCGCATGGATACGGCCAAAATTGTAGTACATGAAGTGAAGCGCCACGGCGTTGGCGTGAGCCTCCACCTTTTTGGAACTGGCGCCGGTGACGAGAAATGTGGCGCTGAGCCTGACTCCTGCTCGGCCTATCGCCGTGTCAGGCGGCCCTGCTTGCTGCGCCGTCGTTCGAATAGGCGGGGAAGTCCGTGTACCCCACTTCACCGTTGCGGGTGTAATAGACGGACCGGTCCGCCACAGCCAATGGCCAGCTGGCGCGGCCTGGGCATGCTCGACGTCATTGAAGCCGCCGCACCATATGAACGCGCCGGGGAACAACGCTCGCGCCTTGGCGAGCATGTCATGGTCGAGATGGCGCGCCTCGAACGTGACCGATTCCATGTTGCCGTCGGGCAGCAGCTCATAGAGCAGATGGACATAGGCCACGCCGCGGCGCCCGAGCTGCTCGACGATGTACAGGAACGTCTCCTCGACGAGGCGATCAGCGGGCATCGAACCATATACTTGCCGAACGGTGAAAGGCGAACCCCCACGCGTCCCGGGCCGAATTCCGCCACGACCGCGTCGACGACTTCCATCAGGAAGCGCGTACGATCTTCCATGCTGCCGCCGCCATAGCAGTCTGTGCGGGTGTTG
Organism: Mesorhizobium sp. M7A.F.Ca.AU.001.01.1.1; assembly: GCF_004022735.1. Classification (NCBI taxonomy): domain Bacteria; kingdom Pseudomonadati; phylum Pseudomonadota; class Alphaproteobacteria; order Hyphomicrobiales; family Phyllobacteriaceae; genus Mesorhizobium; species Mesorhizobium sp. M7A.F.Ca.AU.001.01.1.1. The sequence continues at coordinate 1,784 of NZ_RZPF01000657.1, read as the reverse complement.
AGCACCGAGTTCATGAACTGCTCGATCAGATAGCCATTGGCGGCATGGATCTCGATTCCGTCAAACCCGACCTCCCGGGCATTGGCGGCGGCTTTGGCGAAGGTTCCCACCATGGCCGTCACTTCCTCGGTGCTGAGCGGCCTCGGCATCTCTGCCGCCATGAAGCGCAACCGGCCGTCCGGGCCATGGGCGAATACCTCTGAGCCGACGGCCTGTTCCGCGGTCACACCCACTGGCGCCTGGCCGTTCGGCAGAAGCGAGGAATGCGCCAGTCGGCCGACATGCCACAGCTGCATGAAGATGGTGCCGCCCTGACGATGAACCTCTTCGGTCACCGGGCGCCAGGCCTGCTTTTGGGCTTCGGAGTGAATCCCGGGAATCCGCGCGTAGCCGTGGCTGGACGTGATCCACGTCGTTGACTTCGGAGATGATCAGGCCGGCGCTACCGCGCTGACCGTAATATTTGACGGTCAGTTCGTTCGGGAGGTCGCCATCTGTCGGAAGGGCGCCCTCGGAGGTAGAGCCGGTTGTCGTCGTCTGCAGGGATTACCGGTCCCGCCAGCCCTCCCGCAAATCCTTTGGACGAACCCGAGTAGATTGCCAACGCGACCGAGAATGTTTAACCAATAGGCTTCCATGTTGTCTCCGCTCACCGGAACCGCAATGGACCCAAACTGTGCTTGCGAGCGACGTTCTCAAATCCCGGCACGGCGTCAGGGCGCCCGACCGGTGAAAAGATCGTGGAACCGCTGCAGGTACAGCGGCCAGCCTTGATCGCTATCGACCCCACCGCGCACGCTCTCCCAGCCTTCGCCGTGGCGCTCGAAATTCCTGTGCTCGATCTCAACCCTGGTCCGGTTCTCCGTCTCCGCCGTGAACCGGACTTCCCATTCGCTGGTCTTGTTCAGGTCGGTCTCAATCTGCCACCGCGGGTTGATATCCCAACTCAGAACCAGCCGGCTCGGCGGATCGTAAGTCAATACACGAGCCCAGCGACACTCGCTGCCGTCGACGCCGCGATCGTAAACGTGCCCCCCAACCCAGGCTTCAAAGATCGTCTCAGCAATGGGCACTTTGAGAAGATTGTGCTCGCGAGGTTTGAACCTGCCGAAATCCTCGGTGAAGACCTTGAAGGCACGCGCCATAGATGCCTCGACGACGACGGAGTGCCTTACAGGCTCGGTAGCAGGATGCTTGCTCATACCTGGTCCTTCTTTGGAGGCTCGACGGCTAGTTTGTAGCCCGCCAGGGTCTTGCTCCAGAACTGATCGACTTCCGCGCGCAGACTTGCCAGGCCGCCGGGATCGATACGATATATGCTTTCCTTGCCCGAGCGCGTGTCGGCAACAAGCCCGGCCTCCTTGAGTACCTTCAGGTGCTGAGAGACCGCTGGTCTGGTTACAGGCAGCGCACGAGCAAGTCCGCTGACCGAACAAGGCTGTTCGAGCAACAGTTCGAAGATCGTTCGTCTCGTCGAATCTCCGAGCGCAGTCCAGTAGTTCGCGTTAGTGGCCACTAACGCGAACTTAAATCGACGGGCCTTCCATGTCAACCTTGGAGTAGTCGACGGGCGGCCCGTTGACTCTGATTAAGCCGCCTTGGCGGCCCCGTCTCGTCGCGCCTCCCGGGCGAGCCGCGGCGCATGCAAAAGCGCGAGCCGATGAGAGCGTTGCAGGACGATCTTGCCAAGGACCCGGACAGCCGATGCCGAGGTCATTACTGCAACCGGCTCCGATCCTGAGCCGATGGGAGGATCAGCGCGTCGCCGCCGGGAGAAGGTGAAT
>NZ_RZPF01000656.1:0-3713 GCF_004022735.1 Mesorhizobium sp. M7A.F.Ca.AU.001.01.1.1 | reverse complement strand
CGCTTATTATATATCCCGCTCATGGTTTCCGATGGCATCGACAGATTGGGCTTCTTGATCCACGACGTGCAGCGCCTGATGCGCAAGCGCTTCGAGGCGAGGGCCAGTGGCTTGGGGCTTTCTTCGGCGCAATGGCGGCTTCTGGTCCGCGTTGCCAAGGAAGACGGTGTCGCGCAGGCGCGGCTGGCCGAACTTCTCGAAATCGAGCCGATCAGCGTTTCGCGCCTGGTCGACCGCATGGAGGAGGGAGGCTGGATCGAGCGTCGTTCCGACGCTGCCGATCGCCGCGTCCGCATGATCTTCCTGACGCCCAAGGCAAGCGATGCCTACGCCGTGATCAAGAGCATTGCCGGGGAAGTCTATGAGGAATCGCTTGTCAACGTGAAACCGGAAGCCCGTCGCATCCTCGTCGAGGGACTTGAGGCGATGGTCCGCAACCTGACCGACGACGAGACGCCGTCCATTGAAAAAGTGAAGAACACAGAGGGCGCAGCAGCATGAACGCGGTAGCCAAGATAGACGAGAAAGTGACCGAACTGGAAATGGAAGCGCCGGCGCAGCCTGCCGCGGCCCCGGCGACCGTTGCTCCCCCGGTGCAGCCGGCTCCGGCGCCGGTGAAGAAAAAGCGCCGGCTGGGCCGCTTCCTGCTGATGGTCGCGCTGCCTGCGGCATTGGCTGTTGGCGGCGGCTATGTCTGGGTTACCGGCGGCCGCTATCAGGAGACCGAGAACGCCAATCTGCAGCAGGCCAAGGTGTCGATCGCTTCCGACACGGCCGGCCGCATCGTCAAGGTTGACATCTTCGATAACCAGCTGGTCAAGCAGGGTGACGAGCTGTTTGCCATCGACCCCGAGCCCTACCGGATCGCGTTGGCGCAGGCCGACGCGGCGGTGGCGGGCGCGCGTCTCAATGTCGAGCAGTTGCGCGCCGCCTATGGCCAGTCGATGGCTCAGCAGAAGTCCGATGCCAGCCAGGTCGCCTTCGCCCAGTCGCAGTTCGACCGCGCCGCCGATCTTGCCCAGAAGGGCATCAACGCCAAATCGTCGCTGGACGAAGCCAAGAACGATCTCGACAAGGCCAAGCAGCAGCTCGCCGTTGCCGAGCAAGGCATCATCAGCGCCAAGGCAGCCCTTGGCGGCAATCCCGACATCGAAACCGACAAGCATCCGACCGTGATGGCCGCGCTCGCCGCGCGCGACAAGGCCGCCTACGACCTGGCGCAGACCACGGTCAAGGCGCCGGCTGACGGCATCGTCAGCCAGGCCTCGTCGTTCAAGGTCGGCCAGTATGTCGGTTCCGGCACGCCGCTGTTTTCGCTGGTCGAGACCGGCGACACTTGGATCGATGCCAATTTCAAGGAAACGCAGCTCACCCACATGAAGCCCGGCCAGAAGGCCGAGATCGTGGTCGACACCTATCCGGGGCGCACCTTCGAGGCGACGGTCAAGGCGATCGGCGCCGGCACGGGAGCCGAGTTCTCGCTGCTGCCGGCCCAGAATGCCACCGGCAACTGGGTCAAGGTCACACAGCGCATCCCGGTTCGTCTCGAACTGACCGATGCGGACGCCAAGATGGCGTTGCGCACCGGCATGAGCGCCACCGTTACCGTCGACACCGGCGTGGCGCGTGGCCTGCCTTCGATCTTCGGTCACGCCACGGCCGGCGAGGCCGCGCAGTAACGTCAACAGAATGCCGCAGGACCAGCGGCGGAGGTGAATAGCAGGATTGGTCTGATGGGAGGAGCTGGAAGGATCAGCGTTTGGGCACGCCGCATAGCGGCCTGGCCGAAGTCTGAAATCTCCGACGCGGACCCGTCGGTCCTCATGTTTCCGGGCGGCAGGCATCCGCTGATCAGAGACTTTCAGTCGATGTAACCCCCACATCGACAATCGCGTCCCACCGCGACGAGGGTCTCTCAACGGAAGGCGTTGCCGCCCGGAAACCCCTTGTACACGTTTTTGTTACCTGCTGGAAGTTCCACGCCATGAGCACGCCCGAACCCTTCAAAGAAGTGCCGCATCGCGGCCTGATCACGGTCGCGCTCATGTTGGCGACGATCATGCAGGCGCTCGACACGACGATCGCCAACGTCGCGCTGCCGACCATGACCGGCGATCTCGGCGCCTCGCCTGACAACATCAATTGGGTGCTGACCTCCTACATCGTTGCCGCCGCCATCATGACGCCGGTCACCGGCTGGCTGGCCGATCGCTTCGGCCGCAAGGAACTGTTCCTGACGGCGGTGGTCGGCTTCACCGTGTTTTCGATGCTGTGCGGCATCGCCTGGAGCCTGGAGACCATGGTGTTCTTCCGGCTGATGCAAGGCGTGTTCGGCGCCGCGATCGTGCCTCTGTCGCAGACCTTCCTGCTCGACATCAATCCCAGGGAACGCCATGGCCAGGCGATGGCCATCTGGGGCGCCGGTATCATGCTGGGTCCGATTCTGGGCCCGACACTCGGTGGCTGGCTGACCGAGAATTTCAACTGGCGTTGGGTGTTCTTCATCAATCTGCCGGTCGGCATCGTCGCCTTTCTCGGTATGGCCGCTTATTTGCCGGCTATCGCGCGGCGCGTGCGCGGCTTCGATTTCTTCGGCTTCGCCATGATATCGCTCGGCGTCGGCGCGCTTCAGCTGCTGCTCGACCGCGGCGGCGAGGTCGACTGGTTTTCCTCGGTCGAGATCTGGATCGAACTTGGTCTTTCGCTCACCGGCTTCTGGGTGTTCATCATTCACACCATGACGGCCGAGCACCCCTTCATCGATCCCAAGATCTTCCTCGACCGCAATTTCGTGACCGGGCTCGCATTCATCTTCGTCATGGGTGTGCTCATCCTGGCGAGCATGTCGCTGCTGCCGCCGATGCTGTCGACCATCTTCGGCTATCCGACCGTCACCATCGGCATCGTCATGGGGCCACGCGGCGTCGGCACCATGATCTCGATGCTCGTCGTCGGGCGGCTCATGAGCAGGATTGACGCCAGGATCCTCGTCGTCATCGGCTTCCTGCTGACCGCGCAGTCGCTCTACACCATGTCCAGCTTCACCCCGCAGATGGACAATTGGCTGATCATCAGCTCCGGCGTCATCCAGGGCCTGGGCATGGGGATGGTGTTCGTGCCGTTGTCGACCGTCGCCTTCGCCACGCTTGACGTGCGCTTCCGCACCGATGCCACGGCTCTGTTCAGCCTGGTGCGCAATCTTGGCTCGTCGATCGGCGTGTCGGTCGTGACGGTGTTGATGGTGCGCAACACGCAGATCAACCATGCCGAGCTTTCGGCCTTCATCAATCCGTTCAACCCCAATCTGTGGGCTGTCTCGCCGGCGGCCGCAGGCGGCGACCCAACGGCGCTCTCGCAGGTCGATCGCATGGTCAATCTCCAGGCCATGATGATCTCCTACGTCAACGACTTCAAAATACTCATGGTGATGACACTGCTTGCCATCCCGTTTGTTTTCCTGCTGCGCAAGCCGAAGCAGGCGCCAGCCGGCGGCGCGCCGGCGGCGCATATGGACTAGCTTTCCATCAAATCGTCTTGGGTGTGGCGCACCGAACCGGCACGTTTTCCTATTTTCCGAGCACGAGGCTCCAGTAACGGAGCTTGCTGTCGCTGCCGTCGCGCACATAGGCAAGGCCGAAGCGTGTGAAGCGCGGGTCGAGCATGTTGCGGCGATGGCCTGGTGAATGCACCCAGAGGTCGAACAGCTTATCGAG
>NZ_RZPF01000655.1:0-3715 GCF_004022735.1 Mesorhizobium sp. M7A.F.Ca.AU.001.01.1.1 | reverse complement strand
CGCCGACGATGAGCCCGTATCTGCCGATAACGCCGTCCGAGATCGTCGACGCCGCTGTCGGAGCAGCCGAAGCCGGGGCGTCGGTGATCCATCTGCATGCCCGCGATCCGGAGACCGGCAAGCCTACCCCTGATCCCAGGCTGTTTATGGATTTCCTGCCGCGCATCAAGCAGCAGACCGACGCCGTGATGAACATTTCCACCGGCGGCGGGCTGAAGATGACCCTCGAAGAGCGCCTTGAAGCGGCGCACGCTTCGAAGCCGGAACTCTGCTCGCTCAATATGGGATCTATGAATTTCGCCTTGCACCACATCGCGCCGAAATACACCGACTGGAAGTACGACTGGGAGAAGGGCTATCTGGAAGACACAAAGAAGGGCATCGTCTCCAACACGTTCGAGCAGATCGAGCGGATCATCGTCGAGGTCGGCCAGGCTTATGGCACGAAGTTCGAGTTCGAGTGCTACGATGTCAGTCACCTCTACACGCTTGCGCACTTTCTCGACCGCAAGCTGCTGAAGCCGCCGCTTTTCGTCCAGACGATCTTCGGGCTGCTGGGCGGTATCGGCGCCGACCCAGAAGACATGATGCACATGCGCAGGACGGCTGATCGGCTGTTCGGAGACGACTATCTCTGGTCGATCCTTGCCGCGGGCAAGCACCAGATAAATCTCTGCACGATGGGCGCGATCATGGGCGGCAATGTACGGGTCGGTTTGGAAGACAGCCTCTATGTCGGCAAGGGCACGCTCGCCAAGAGCAATGCCGAACAGGTGGCCAAGATAAAGCGCATTCTCAACGAGTTGTCGCTCGAAATCGCGACGCCCGACGAAGCCCGTCAACTGCTGGATCTCAAGGGCGCACATGAGGTCGGGTTTTGACGCCCCCCGGCATCGAAACCTATGTCGGCGTCGTGCATCCTTGGATGTGCGACGCGATGGGCCATCTCAACGTTCGTCATTATGTGGCGATGTTCGATGACGCCAGTTTCCAGTTGCTGGGCAGGATTGCCGATCCTCGTTTGACGCCGACCCTCGGCTGGGCGGATGTGAGGATGGAGATCGACTACGTGCATGAAACCGCGGTGGGAACTCTGGTCACCGTTCGCAGCGTTATAGAAAAGCTTGGGAAATCGTCGCTGACTTATCTGCATGAAATGCGCGGTACGCTGGACGGAGTCCTGCATGCGCGCATGCGCACCGTAACGGTGCGCTTCGATCTTCAAGCGCGGAGCAAGATCGAGATCGAAGGCGAGGCCCGGCAGGCGAGCGCGAAACTCCCGAGGGGTGAAGCCGGCAGCTTTGCGCCTCAAGTCGGTCGTTAAGACCAGCTTCGCCGTTTCCCGAAAGCCGACGTCATCGGACTACGCTGGCTTAAGATGACTGCGCCTCTAGACGGACGGCGGCGACAGGATGAAAAGCGCTTGCGCCTGCTTGGTGGCGGAACTGTTGCGGAAGGTGTGGAGGCGTCTTGGGTCGAAAGTCATGGCGTCGCCTTCGAGCAGGACGAACTCCTCGCCTTCGAGCAACACGGTCACGCTGCCCTCGACGACGAACACGAATTCCTCTTCCGAACGCCAGCTGTAGAGCTTGTCGCCGCCGGTGCCGCCCGGCGCCATGATCGACAGGATCGCCTGCGTCCGAACCGCGGATTTCGGGCTGAGCAGGAAGTCTAAAAGGTCGGTGCCGCCGAGCACCGCCGGAGTGCGCGCGTCAACGCGGACGACAGCCGTGTTGTCATGCTGGAACAGGCTGCCGATCGTAATTCCAAGAATGTCGCACAGGCGAACGAGCGTTGCCACCGAGGGCGAGGCCTTGTCGCGTTCGACTTCGCTGAGAAAACCCTTGCTGACTTCAACGCCATCCGCCACGGCCTGGAGGGTAAGGTCCAGTTCGCGCCGTCGATTGCGCAGGGCATCACCGATGCGGGCCGTGGACGGCCTCTGGGTGCCACTCGTCATGATTGCGCTCTCAGCATGTTCAATCCCATACCGTCAGCTCGGTCCGCCGTACAAGCCGGAATTTTATGTGTTCTGTATAGAACAACTTTGTTGACTTATACAGAATTCCCCACCAGCATCCAGATGAATTTCGAGGAGGCGGCGGTGCCATGAGGCGAGCCTTCCCCGCCAGCATACGGATGAAGGAGCGATGATGAGCCAAGACGATATTGCCGAAGCCAGGCGCAGTTCGCAGAGTTGGTACTGGTGGGGCATCGCGACGTTTTTCCGCTGCCCGGTAGCGGAGACTCCGGCCGATGTGGATATCGGCCTGGTCGGCGTGCCGCACAGCTCCGGAAACGGCTCGACGGAGCGCGACCAACATCTTGGCCCGCGCGCGGTCCGCAACGTGTCGGGCTACTATCGCCGCTCGCACGGGGTGCACGGCTTTTCGCCATGGGATGCCGCCAAGATCAGCGATCTTGGCGACGTTCCCCTGCCCGAGGCCATGAACAACGAGGCCTGTGTCCGCGACATCGAAGCCTTCTACGCCCGGCTCGACGCCGCCGGCACAAACCCGGTTTCCATCGGCGGCGATCACTCGATCACCGGGCCTATCATCAAGGCCATCGCCGGACCGGGCCGGCGCCTGTCGGGAGGCCAGCCCTGCTCGCTGATCCATTTCGACGCGCACACCGATTCCTACGACAACATGCCCCACTGGCTTGGCGCGAAGCGTTCGGCGGCGCACTGGGCGGCCTATACGGCAAAGGAAGGTGCGGTCGACCCGGAACGCAGCATCCAGATCGGCATGCGCGGTCATCCGGCGGCGGATATCCACACCGGCGGCGTTGGCGGCTCGAGTCGCGCTCTGGGCTATCGGGTTGTTACGATGGACGAGTTCGAACGCTTGGGCATAGAGCGCATGGTGGAGATGATCCGCGAGCGGGTTGGCGATCGCCCCGCCTACATCACCTTCGATCTCGACAGCCTCGACCCCTCCGTCGCTCCCGGGGTTTCGAACCTCGAGCCGGGCTTCGGCGGCCTGACCATCCGCGAGGCGACGCGCCTTCTGCAAGGATTGAAGGGGCTCAACATCATCGGTGGGGACGTCGTCTGCCTGATGCCGACCAAGGACAGCCCCAACCAGATCACGGCGCAGGTCGCCATGGTGATGATGTACGAACTGATCTGCCTGATCGCCGCAAAGAATGCCGAGACGCACTGACGCGTGGCCTTGGCCGCTACAGGAGCGCGCCGACGCCATCGGTGATGGCGTCGCGGCTCGCGGCTCCGGACTTTCGATGCCGGTTGCCGATGCGGTGGCGCCATTCTTTCGCTGTCTCCTGTTCTCTTAAATGAATTATGTTGACTATTGACGAACTTTCGGCAAGCGTTCCTTGAGGCCGCCAAGAGCCCAAACTAGAGGTGAACCATGAACCGCAAGATCCTTCTACTCATCGCCCTCGCGGCCGCCACGCCGGCGGCAGCACAGCCGCCGAGCTTCGCCGCCGACGGTAAACTGCAAGCCTGCGTCGATCCCACTTTCCCGCCGATGGAATTCATCAAGACGGCGGGCGAGGCTCCCGTTGGCGTCGACATCGACGTCATCAAGGCGCTGGCCGCGCACTGGAAGGTCGACGCCAGTATCACGACGATGGACTTCAGCGGCCTGCTTCCCGGCCTGGAATCGAAGCGCTGCGACATCGTCATCAGCGGCGCTTTGCTGAAACCCGAACGGCTGGAGAAGCTGAGCGGCGTGCCTTATCTGAAGAC
>NZ_RZPF01000654.1:0-3716 GCF_004022735.1 Mesorhizobium sp. M7A.F.Ca.AU.001.01.1.1 | reverse complement strand
CGTCAAACGGCCGGCCGATCAACTGAAGCCCGAGCGGCAAACCCTTGGCGTCGAGCCCGGCGGGCACAGCGATGCCCGGCAGGCCGGCCATGTTCACCGTGACGGTGAAGATGTCGTTCAGGTACATCTTGACCGGATCGGCAGCCATGTCCTCGTCGGCGATGCCGAAGGCGGCGGATGGCGTTGCCGGGGTCAGGATGACATCGACGCCGGCGGCGAAGACAGTCTCGAAATCCCGCTTGATCAGATTGCGCACCTTCTGCGCCTGCAGATAGTAGGCGTCGTAATAGCCGGCCGACAGCACATAGGTGCCGATCATGATACGGCGCTTGACCTCACGGCCGAAACCGGCGGCACGGGTCTTCTCATACATGTCGACGATATCCTTGCCCGGCACGCGCAAGCCGTAGCGGACGCCATCGTAGCGGGCGAGGTTGGACGAAGCCTCGGCGGGCGCCACGATGTAATAGGCAGGCAACGCATATTTGGTGTGCGGCAGGGAAATATCGACGATCTCGGCGCCGGCGTCCTTCAGCCAGGCAATGCCCTTCTGCCACAGCGCTTCGATCTCTTCGGGCATGCCGTCGACGCGGTACTCCCTGGGAATGCCGACCTTCATGCCCTTGATCGGCTTGCCGATCGCGGCCTCATAGTCCGGTACCGGCATGTCGACCGACGTCGTGTCCTTCGGATCGACGGAGGCCATCGACTTCAGCAGGATCGCGGCATCGCGCACGTCACGAGCGATCGGGCCGGCCTGGTCGAGCGACGAGGCGAAGGCGACGATGCCCCAGCGCGAGCAGCGGCCATAGGTCGGCTTGATGCCGACCGTGCCGGTGAAGGCGGCCGGCTGGCGGATCGAGCCGCCAGTATCCGTCGCGGTCGCGCCGGCACACAGGAAGGCCGACACTGCGGTTGCCGAACCGCCGGAAGAACCGCCCGGCACCAGCTGCGCATTGTCCAGGCTGCGCGCGGTCCTGGTGCCGCCGGCCGAGACGAAGCCGCCATCACCCTGATGCGTCGTCGGCATCACCACCGTGTCTAGGCGCGAGCGCCGCCACGGATTGATGACCGGGCCATAGTAGGACGTCTCGTTGGACGAGCCCATGGCGAACTCGTCCATGTTGAGTTTACCGAGCATGACGGCGCCGTCGGCCCACAGATTTGACGTAACGGTCGATTCGTAGCGCGGCTTGAATCCGTCCAGCACATGACTGCAGGCCTGCGTATGGACGCCTTCGGTGCCGAACAGGTCCTTGATTCCGAGCGGGATGCCTTCCAGCGCACCGCCCTCGCCCTTGACCAGCCTTGCGTCGGACGCCTTGGCCATGTCGCGCGCCTTGTCGCCTGTCACCGCGACATAGGCATTGAGCGCGGGATTGGCGCGATCGATGGCCGAGAGATAGGCCTCGGTGATCTCGGTCGCGGTGATTTCCTTGCCGTGCAGCTTGGCGCGGGCCTGTGAAATCGTCAGCTGGGTCAGGTCGCTCATCAAAGGCTCTTTTCGTAAAACACCGACCACTCGGAATCGGGATAATCCAGCACCGGGCCGCAACGCGAAAACCCGGCGCGTTCGTAGACGGTCCACGCCGCGGGGTGACGGTCGCCCGTCTCCAGCACCAGGCGCTTCAGCCCCTCGTTGCGCGCCAGCGCCTCGACCTGCTCGACGATTTTCGCGCCGATCTTCTGCCCGCGATGCGAGGGCCGCGTGTACATGCGCTTGACCTCGCCGACAGCGCCGTCATGGCGTTTCAGCGCACCGCAGCCAATGGCCATGCCGTTGTCGCGGGCGATGAAGACAGTCGTGTCCTCACCAGCCATCTGCTCGACCGTCAGATGGTAGCAATGCTCCGGCGGCGTCAGTTCGAGCAAGGTCTGGTTGAGTTCCTCGACCAGGCCGCGCACGTCGTCCTGCAGTGGCGTTTCAATGGCGATGTCGATTGCCATCGGCCGGTTTACTCCACGACCTTCGGCACGAGGAAGAAATTCTCTTCGGTCGCCGGCGCGTTGGCGACGATGTCAGCTGCCTTGCCGCCGTCAGTAACAACGTCCTGACGCTTCTTCATGTCCATCGGCGTCACCGAGGTCATCGGTTCGATGCCGGAAACATCGACCTCATTCAGCTGTTCGACGAAGCCCAGAATGGCGTTCAGCTCGCCGGTCATCCGTTCGGCATCTTCCTCGCTCACCGCAATGCGGGCGAGATGCGCGACGCGCTTCACTGTCTGAAGATCTACGGACATGTTTTTGCCTCGGGGAAAACCAGTTCGGGCTATAGCGGCGCCGCGCGCGCTGCGCAACATGCATCGTGCGAGAGACCAGGCTGCGGCGGCGGCCTAGTCTTCGGCCATCGATCCACGCACAGGATGATGTCTACGGCAGGGCAACGCCCTCGCACAGATAGTAGCTGCCGCTGTTGCCGCTTGCTTCGCTTTCGTCGTTGACGGGCCGGACCGACACGAGATCGATCTGCTTGTCGTTCATTTGCGTCACCGAGAGGACATCCGGGAAGACATAGCCCGGTTCCTGGCAGAGGGCCGTCACCGCCCAGCTCGGCGAAGCGGTCGCCTTGCTGACCTGCAGAAACTCGCAATTGTATTCCACGCTCTGCAGGCCGTGCGCCGAAAGCACGATGTTGCCGGCGTCGATCAGCGTTTGCAGCGTGTCCTTTTTGGCCTGCGTGCAAAGCTCTTCGGACTGAAGGTAGACGCCTTCGATGAAATCATCCGCGGCCAGCGCGGGCGACGCCGCGACAAACATGGAAACGCAAAGAGATCGCCCCAATACCATGGATTTATTCCACTTTAGCTGTTTCTAGATCGTAATCGTCTCACCGATTTTCGGCAACGCCAGCCTTACACCGGATCCTTCCAGGCCGGCCTCGAACTTATCGGCGGTCGGGTCGATCATCGGAAACGTGCCGAAGTGGCAGGGAACCACGGTGTCGAATTTGAAGAAGCGCCGGCAGGCAAGTGCCGCCACCGCGCCGCCCATGGTGAAGCGGTCGCCGATCGGCACCAGGCCTATCTTCGGCTCATGCAACTCGTTGATCAGCGCCATGTCGGAGAAGATGTCGGTGTCGCCCATGTGATAGAGCGTTTTGTCTTCCGCGAAATGCAGGACGAGGCCGCCCGGATTGCCGAGATAGGTGTTCTGGCCGCCCTCGCCCGGGAACGAGGATGAGTGCAGCGCCTGGACAAAAGTGGTGGTGAAGCTGCCGCAATCGACGGTGCCGCCGATGTTGCCGGGATTGATCTTCTTGTCGCTGACGCCCTTGCCGACCAGATACATGCAGATCTCGAAATTGGCGACGAGCTGGGCGCCGCTTTTGCCGAGCACCTCCACCGCGCCGCTGATGTGGTCGCTGTGGCCATGCGTCAGCAGCACATGCGTGACACCCTCAGCCGGGCCCTCCCAGCCACCCGTCCATGACGGATTGCCTATCAGATAGGGGTCGATGAGGATCTTGGCATCAGCGGTATCGATCCGAAAGGCCGAGTGGCCGTACCAGGTCAGTTTCATGAATGCATTCCTCGATTTTTGACTTGCCAAAGGATAGAACGCCAATGGCCCCGAGATCAAAGGGTTACTTGTCCGCCACGCGTTTGACAAAACACCTGGTGGTGAAAGGCGAAGGACGGCCGGTGGGCATTATCGCGATCGAAGAATTGCCGGCGCGGTTAGCCGGCGGCAAGACGCTGGCGGGGCTTGAGCTC
>NZ_RZPF01000653.1:0-3736 GCF_004022735.1 Mesorhizobium sp. M7A.F.Ca.AU.001.01.1.1 | reverse complement strand
GTGCAATATTATGTGGTTGCCGATATCGGGACGTCTTGAGGGTTCAGCGCCTGTGCACCATATCAGCCTCAACTGGACCCGGCTCGAATGAGCGGGTCCGTCACCGCAATCGGATCCGGTGCCGCAAAGCGGGCCGGTGATGGAAGGAGACAGATATGAACCTTGAGAAATACTCAGAGCGCGTGCGCGGCTTTATCCAGTCCGCGCAGACCATGGCGCTTTCCCGCAACCACCAGCAATTCACCCCTGAACATATCCTGAAAGTGCTCGTCGACGACGACGAGGGCTTGGCCGCGTCGCTGATCGAACGCGCCGGCGGCAACATCCGCGACGTCAAGCTTGGCGTCGAGACGGCGCTCGAAGCGATGCCCAAGGTCGAGGGCGGCAATGGCCAGCTCTATCTGGCCCAGCCGCTGGCGAAAGTGTTTTCGACCGCCGAGGAACTGGCCAAGAAAGCCGGCGACAGTTTTGTCACGGTCGAGCGGCTCTTGCAGGCGCTCGCCATGGAAAAGTCGGCCAAGACCGCCGACATATTGGCCAAGGCCGGCGTCACCGCGCAGGCGCTCAACCAGGTCATCAACGATGTCCGCAAGGGCCGCACCGCCGATTCGGCGAGTGCCGAACAGGGCTACGACGCGCTGAAGAAATACGCGCGCGACCTGACTGCGGATGCCCGTGCCGGCAAGCTGGACCCCGTGATCGGCCGTGACGACGAGATCCGCCGCACCATCCAGGTGCTGTCGCGCCGCACCAAGAACAATCCGGTGCTGATCGGCGAACCCGGCGTCGGCAAGACGGCGATCGCCGAAGGCCTGGCACTGCGCATCGTCAATGGCGACGTACCGGAATCGCTGAAGGACAAGCAGCTGATGGCGCTCGACATGGGCGCGCTGATTGCCGGCGCCAAATATCGCGGCGAGTTCGAGGAGCGGCTGAAGGCCGTGCTCTCCGAAGTCACCTCGGCCAGCGGCAACATCATCCTGTTCATCGACGAGATGCACACGCTGGTCGGCGCCGGCAAGGCGGATGGCGCCATGGATGCGTCCAACCTGTTGAAGCCGGCGCTGGCGCGCGGCGAGCTGCACTGCGTCGGCGCCACCACGCTCGACGAGTATCGCAAGCATGTCGAGAAGGATGCAGCCCTTGCCCGGCGCTTCCAGCCGGTTTTCGTCGACGAGCCGACGGTGGAAGACACCGTTTCGATCCTGCGCGGCCTGAAGGAGAAATACGAGCAGCACCACAAGGTGCGCATTTCGGATTCAGCGCTGGTGGCGGCGGCGACGCTGTCCAACCGCTACATCGCCGATCGCTTCCTGCCGGACAAGGCGATCGACCTGGTCGACGAAGCCGCATCGCGGCTGCGCATGCAGGTCGATTCCAAGCCCGAGGCGCTGGACGAGATCGATCGCCGCATCATGCAGCTCAAGATCGAGCGCGAGGCGCTGAAGGTCGAGACGGACGATGCTTCGAAGGACCGGCTCGCCCGCCTGGAAAAGGAACTCGTCGGCCTTGAGGAGGAATCGACCGAGATCACCGCCAAGTGGCAGGCCGAGAAGCAGAAGCTCGGGCTCGCCGCCGACCTGAAGAAGCAGCTCGACGAGGCGCGCAACGACCTTGCCATTGCTCAGCGCAAGGGTGAATTCCAGCGCGCCGGCGAGCTTGCCTATGGCAAGATTCCGGAATTGGAAAAGAAGCTGAAGGAGGCCGAGGCCCAGGACGGCAAAGCCGGCATGGTCGAAGAGGTGGTTACCCCCGACCACGTCGCCCATATCGTCTCGCGCTGGACCGGCATTCCGGTCGACAAGATGCTGCAGGGCGAGCGCGACAAGCTGCTGCGCATGGAAGACGAGATCGGCAAGCGCGTCGTTGGCCAGGGCGAGGCGGTGCAAGCTGTGTCGAAAGCGGTGCGGCGCGCCCGCGCGGGCCTGCAGGATCCGAACCGGCCGATCGGCTCGTTCATGTTCCTCGGACCGACGGGTGTCGGCAAGACCGAGCTGACCAAGGCGCTGGCGAGCTTTCTGTTCGACGACGAGAGCGCCATGGTGCGCATCGATATGTCGGAGTTCATGGAAAAGCACTCGGTCGCCCGGCTGATCGGCGCGCCTCCCGGCTATGTCGGCTATGAGGAAGGCGGCGCGCTGACCGAAGCGGTGCGGCGCCGGCCCTATCAGGTCGTGCTGTTCGACGAGATCGAGAAGGCGCATCCGGATGTGTTCAACGTGCTTTTGCAGGTGCTCGACGACGGCCGCCTGACCGACGGCCAGGGCCGCACGGTCGACTTCCGCAACACGCTGATCATCATGACGTCGAACCTCGGCGCCGAATATCTCGTCAACCTCACCGAGGACCAGGATGTCGATCTGGTGCGCGACGAGGTGATGAACGTCGTCAGGGCATCGTTCCGGCCGGAGTTCCTCAACCGCGTCGACGAGGTGATCCTGTTCCACCGGCTGCGCCGGCAGGATATGGGCCGCATCGTCGAGATCCAGCTCAAGCGGCTCGAGAGCCTGCTTGTCGACCGCAAGATCACGCTATCGCTGGACCAGGAGGCGGTGGATTGGCTGGCGGCCAAGGGCTACGACCCGGCCTATGGCGCGCGGCCGCTGAAGCGGGTGATGCAGAAGGAATTGCAGGACCCACTGGCGGAGAAGATCCTGCTCGGCGACATCCTCGACGGCTCGACCGTCAAGGTGACAGCCGGTTCCGACCGGCTGAATTTCCGCTCCAAACCGACGATCGTCGCGGCGGAAGCGGCAGCCTGATCCTGCGCCGCGCGTCCTTCCTGGACGCGCGGCGTTTTCATATAAAACGTGGGGTGGGGATGACACTGGACGACTACAACAGCTTCTGCGACTCGCTGCCTTCGACGACCCATGTCGTCCAGTGGGGTGGCGCCCATGTTTGGAAGGTGGGGGCCAAGGTCTTCGCGATCGGCGGCTGGGACGATGGCCAGCAGCTCTTCGTCACCTTCAAATGTTCCGATATCGCCTATGATGTGCTCAAGGAACAGCCGGGGCTACGGCCCGCACCCTATCTTGCCTCGCGCGGCATGACATGGATCCAGCGTCGGACAAGCCAGAGCATGGATGATGCCGCGCTGAAGGACTATCTGCGCGAGAGCCATCGCCTTGTCGCCCTGAAGCTTACCAGGCAGGCGCGCAAGGAATTGGGACTTGCCGAAAGCTAGCCTATATTCCTTGAGGCGCCGGAAAACCGCCATCTTCATGCCCGGTTCATGTTGGAACCATAGGATGGTGTAACTGGTTTGCTGGCGAAGGGGTTCGCCAGAAGACAATGCCGGCGGCGGCAAATTTACGGACCGGAGAATTTGGCCACCATGTTCCGCACGATCTTTGCCCTCTCGGCGCTAGCCGCCGGGCTTGTGTCTTCCGGGGCGTTCGCCGCGCCGACGACGGACAATGCGCCAAGGGTTGTCCGCGCTGCCGATACCGGGGGCATCCTTGTCGCCCAGGACGGTAATCTCGACATCTACTACGACGCCAGGGGCAACCGCGTGATCGTCGATGCCGATACCGGCAAGGTCATCGCCATCCAGCCGCCGCAGACCCGGCTCGACCGCCGCGCCTTGCGCCGCGAGACACGACTGCGCGAACTGGGCCGCGCCCCCGAAGGCGACGACCGCTACTATCTCGACGATCCGGAAGACATGGCGCGGTTCCGGCGCAAGCAGTTGGAAGAGGAAGGCCGCGTTATCCCGCCGCCGGCAGATGAGTAC
>NZ_RZPF01000652.1:0-3742 GCF_004022735.1 Mesorhizobium sp. M7A.F.Ca.AU.001.01.1.1 | reverse complement strand
CGGCATCCTGTTCGAGATCGCAACCGACGGTCCGGGGTTCACCGCCGACGAGCCGCTGGAAACGCTGGGGGAAAGCCTCGCCCTGCCGCCATTCCTCGAACCGAAGCGCGCTTCGATCGAGGCTGGCCTCAAGCCGCTGAAGTAGATCGTTTGCCGGTCAAAGGGCGCCGCGTTCCGGTTCGGGATCCCGGCGTCCGTTCTTTCTCAGGCAATGAACGACGTGCTTTGACAGCCGGGCGCGTTGCTGGTCAAAGGCGGCATGACGAAATTCCTCGCCCTTGTCATCGCCGGTTTCATGGTCATTCAACTGATCAAGCCGCTTGGCTGGCCAGGCCTCAAGCGACGCGGTGATTTCTGGAAGCTGGCACTGCTCGCCATGGCCGCGATTTCACTGGCGGCCGTGCTCGGGCATTTGACGTAGGACGCACTTGTCGTCGCTGCTCAATGGCCAAGCACCGGGCCGACCAGATGCTCGGCCCAGGCCCGGTAGCCTGCTTCCGAGGCGTGAAAGCCGTCCGAGGCAAAGCCGGCTTCCGGATTGGTGATCGGCAGGCGCGGCGCCGGCACCGCGCCGCGCTCCAGGCAAAGGCGTTCGCCCATCCGGTTCATGTCGGTGGCGCGGATCTCAAGGATCTTTCCGAGCAGCGGCGGCATGGCTGGCGCCCGCGTGAACTCCAGCACCGGCGACCACACCACGCGCGCTTCCGGCCATTTGGCGCGCAGGCCGTAGAGCAGGCCACCGAACTCCTTCTTGAAGCGCGGCACGGAGTGGAAATTCTTGGTGTCGTTGGTGCCGATGGCCAGCACGATATGCGTCCACGGATCGGCCGACAGATTGGGCAGCACATGGTCGCGGATCTGGCCGGACGTTGCCGAATTGAAGCCGGCCGCCCGCCAGCGCACGGCGCGGCCGGTGCTTTGTGAAATCAGCACGGCGAGTTGCGCGGCAAGCCCGTCTTCCGAATTGCCGATGCCGACCGAAGCGGCGGAGGAATCGCCCAGCACCAGAAGCGAGATTGCCGGTGCTGCGCCTGATATTTCGTGCATGACCGGCCCTTGCGCCGGCAGCATGCGCGTGGTGCGGCGTCGCACGCCGAGGCCTTGCCAGATATAGACCGGGAAGGCGAGCCAGGAGAGTAGGGCCGGGAAGCGCATGGCAGTACCGTTAAACGATCAGCGGCAGCCTTAGCGAATGTTTTGGCCGACGGGAACGATCTTCAATCGCAGCAACTCGCCTGCCCCGCCTGCTTGCCCTGATATTCGTCGTGCAGCCGCACCCAATCCATCAGGCCGTGATAGGGGCCGTTCTCGTTGCGGCCCTTCGGCGTCATGTCGAGATAGTCGTAGGCGCCGATCTGCGCCTCGCCGCCGCGGGCGCGCGACATGAAGGTGAGGAAGATGTCGCCGGTCTCGTCCCTGTAGAAGACGCTGGTGCCGGGAAGCTCCTTCGATGTCCGTGGACGGGTCTCGAAATTGTAGGTGGTGCAGCCGGCGGCGATCTGCTTGTCGGTGAAGGAGACCTGCATGTCGAAGTTGAAATCCGAGACATAGGACGACACCCAGTCGAACTTCCAGCCCATGCGCTGCTTGTAAGGCAGAAGTTCCGCCAGGGGAGCGCGCGAAACCACGACCAGCGACACGTCGTGATGCCGTAGATGCTGATTGGCGCCGTCGATATGGTCGGCAAGGAATGAGCAGCCCTCGCAATGATGGGTGCAGCCCGGCCCGAACATGAAGTGATAGACGATCAGCTGGCTGTTAGTGCCAAACAGGTCGGTCAGTCTGTTTGGCCCTTGTTCGGTCTCGAAGACATAGTCTTTCCTGATCTTCAGCCAGGGCAGTTCACGCCGTTCCGCGGCGATCCGCTCGCGAAACCGCGTCAGTTCCTTCTCGCGCGCCAGATGTGCCTTGTGCGCCTGGAACCAGTCTTCGCGCGAAACGATCTTGTTGCGATGCATGAACCTCTCCCTGAATGTCATCCCAAGGACGTTGGGGATGGGCGCAACCCGACATCGCCGGAGAGGAAATAAGGACGGAGAGGCTCCGCCCCAAGCCCTGCAAGTCACAAACAAAAAACCCGGGCGCATCGGCCCGGGTTCGAAGGAGGAAGAAAGGACTGTGATCAGGCGGCCTGTTCCAGGCTCGCCTTCCATTTTCCGAGCGCTGCCAGATGGTTCATGTGGGCGCGATGGGTGAAGGCGGCCTGGCCGGCGGCAACGTTCGAGGCTTTGCCGCTCCAGGCTTTCTGTGGCGCGGCCTGCAGCGCGCGACCATAGGAGAAGGTCAGCTTCCACGGGTGCGGCCCGATGGCGTTGATGGCGTTGAGATTGGCGGTCGCCTCTTCGTCTTCCTGGCCGCCGGAAAGGAAGGCGATGCCCGGCACCGCTGCCGGCACTGTCTCGCGGAACAGTTTTATGGTCTTTTCGGCGACTTCTTCGGGGCTGCTCACCTTGCCCGATTTCCTGCCGGCCAGCACCATGTTGGGCTTCAGGATGGTGCCTTCCAGCACGACGCGCGCCGCATGGAGCTCGTCATAGAGCTTGATCAGCGTTGCCTTCGAAATGTCGTAACAAGTGTCGATGTCGTGGGCGCCGTCCATCAGCACCTCCGGTTCGACGATCGGCACGATGCCGGCTTCCTGGCAGAGGGCGGCATAGCGGGCGAGCGCATGAGCATTGGAGCCGATCGAGGTCGCCGAAGGGACGCCCTTGGCGATATCGATGTCGATTACCGCGCGCCATTTGGCGAAGCGGGCGCCGAGCTTGTAGTAGTCGGCAAGCCGTTCGCGCAGGCCATCGAGGCCTTCGGTGACGGTGTCGCCGGGAAACCTGGCCAGCGGCTTGGCGCCGGCATCGACCTTGATGCCGGGGATGGCGCCGGCCGCCTTGATGATGTCGACCAGCGGCGTGCCGTCGGCGGCCTTCTGGCGGATCGTCTCGTCATAGAGGATGACGCCGGAGATGTAGCGGGTCATCGCCTCCCTGGTGCGGAACATCATCTCGCGGTAATCGCGGCGGCTGTCGGCGGTCGATTCGACGCCGATGACGTCGAAGCGCTTCTTGATGGTGCCGGAACTTTCGTCGGCGGCCAGCAGGCCCTTGCCATCGGCGACGATCGCAGCGGCAATGTCTTCGAGACGTTCGCTCATTGTTGCTTCTCCTGAAACGGTTGTTCCGCGCTTAACGGAAGTCTACCGCCAAAGGAATGGCATCGGAAAGCTCGAATCGATTGAAGCCTCGGGCGGCCTTGTTCGCTCTCCGAGTGTTGATCGCCTCGGAGCCTCAGCGCTTCAACACATCGACGCCGGGCAGCGGCTTGCCTTCCATCCACTCCAGGAAGGCGCCGCCTGCGGTCGAGACATAGGTGAAGTCGTCGGCGACGCCGGCGTGGTTGAGCGCCGCGACCGTATCGCCACCGCCTGCGACCGAGACCAGCTTGCCTTCCTTGGTGCGCGACGCCGCATGCTTGGCCGCCGCCACCGTCGCATGGTCGAAGGGCGCGATCTCGAAGGCGCCGAGCGGGCCGTTCCAGACCAGTGTCGCGGCGCGGTCGATCCATTCGCCGATGGTCGTCACGGTTTTGGCGCCGACATCGAGGATCATCCCGTCGGCCGGCACATCGGAGATGGCGACGGTCTCGCAGGCCGCGCCCGCCTTGAACTCCCTGGCGACGACGCCGTCGACCGGCAGGATGATGGCGCAGCCGGCCTCGGCCGCCTCGATCATGATCTGCTTGGCAGTTG
>NZ_RZPF01000651.1:0-3756 GCF_004022735.1 Mesorhizobium sp. M7A.F.Ca.AU.001.01.1.1 | reverse complement strand
AGCTTCGGCCGCCCGGCCGTCAGCACGCAGTCCTTGCCGCTGGGCTTGTAATCCCTTAGCCCCCAGGTCAGCTTGAAATTGGTGTAGGCGATGGCGCGGGCAATGCCGAGCTTTGGCCCTTTCTCGCCGATCGAGCGGTAGAGTTCGGCGCCGGACTGGCCCGAGATCGCGTAGGGCTCGATCTTCTCGACCGGCTTCCACTCGGCATGAGCGGTGAGCGGCAAGGCCAGCAGGGCGGCAAAGGACAGACACAGGCGAATGCAGGCTCTCAATCCAACTCTCCGCGAAACAGGACCGGCTGCCGCAAGGGGCAATGCCATCGGATCGCTTTTTCCTATATGCTTGCGACGGGCGCTGCAAATGCCCTGAAGGCAGTTGGGGGAGCCATGAGAGTTGCACATCTCGTCGTCGCCGGTGCGGTAGCGGTCCTGCAGGCCGCGCAACCGGCGTTTGCCGCGTCGTGCGGCGGCTGGAGCGCCAGGATGGAGGAAGACGAGGGCGGCAGCGTGCTGACGGCCTCGGTCTGCGGCGGGCCGAAAGGCGATGCGTATCTGATGCTGACCTGTTTCGACACGCCGGTGCTGAGCTACGATCTCGGCGCCAACGGCCGGCAATTGGAGCCTGGCATCAGCGGTTCGTTCGCGTTCAAGGCCGACGGCAAGACGGTAACTAAGGCGCTGCAGCTGGAGGCCATGTACAACTACTTCGTGGTCAACCTGGCGAAAGCCGATCCGCTGCTCGACCTGTTGCGCGGCAAGGGCGATGTGTCGGTCAGTTCAGCCAAATATGGCGAGATCAGCTTTCCGCTGAAGGGTTCAAGCGCGGCCATCGGCAAGGTGCTGGCGCAGTGCGGCAAGGCCCAGCCCGCCGATGGGGATTGAGGACTTCGTCATCCGAAGGCCTCCGAGACGGAGCTGCGCTCCTGCTTCGCCCTAGGATTGTTTGAGCAGGATCAGGTAGTTTGGCGGCCGGGACTGCGGCCCATCACCCCACCCAGTCGTACCGTCGCGGCCATCAGTTCCTCGTCCGAAAACCCGGAAAAACCCAGCACCAGGCCTTGCCGGGACGCCCCGCCGATGAACATCGAGGACAAGGCCCTGGCGCCGACACCTGCCGCCTTCGCCGCCTCGACGATCGCCGTGTCCGGCCCGGCGTGCTTCAGCGTCGCCATCAAGTGCAGCCCCTGTTCGGGCACGGTTACCTCGAGGGCATCGCCGCAATGCGTCTCGAGGCCGGCGACCAGCACGTCGCGCGCGGCTTGCACCCGGCGGCGCACGCGCCTGAGATGCGCGGCGAAATGGCCCTCGTTCAACAGGTCGGTCAGCGCGCCTTCGGCCAGCGTCGAGGGGAAGCGGTCGGAGCGCGCCCTGACCGCCATCACGGCATCGAGCAGCGCTTCGGGCACCACGACATAGCCGATGCGCAGGCCGGGGAAGAGGATTTTCGAGAAGGTGCCGAGATAGGCGACACGGCCCGAGCCGTCCATGCCCTGCAGCGAGGTCAGCGGCGGGCCGGCATAGCGGAACTCGCTGTCGTAATCGTCCTCGATGATCCAGGCATCGTTGCGCCGCGCCCAGTCGAGCAAAGCGAGACGGCGGCGCATCGTCATCGTCACGCCGAGCGGATATTGATGCGAGGGCGTGACATAGGCCGCGCGCGCCTTGGAGCACAGGCTTTCGCCGATCTCGGGATCGAGCCCTTCCGCGTCGACGGGTACGCCAAAAACCGTGGCCCCGCTGCCGGCCAGCACGGCGTGCGCCATGGGATAGCAGGGGTTTTCGATCCAGACGGCATCGCCGGGACGAAGTGCTGCACGCACCAGGAGATCGAGCCCCTGCTGCGTGCCCGACGTCAGCACGATCTGGCCGGCGTCGCAGCGCACGCCGCGTGCGGTCCTGAGATAGGTGGCAATTGCCGTGCGCAGCGGCAGGCCGCCGCGCGGGTCGCCATAGCGGAAATGCTCCGGTCCGGGGCGGGTGAGGTGGCGCGACAGAAGGATGCGAAACATATCAAGCGTGCGCGGATCGGAGACCGCAACGCCAAGGCCGCAAGGTAGCGACGCCGCGACGTCGATCTCCGCTGGACGCGGCTTGATCAGCGTCAGCGGCAGATGCGGCACATCAGGCGCGACGAAGGTGCCGGCGCCGACCTTGGCGACCGCAAACCCCTCCGAGATCAGCATTTCGAAACAGGCAACCGCCGCCGAACGCGACAGGCCGAAGCGCTGTGCGAGATCCCGGGTGGTCGGGAGTTTCGCCCCGGTGGCCAGCGCGCCGGTCTCGATCAGCCGCCTGAGCGCCGCATAAAGCTCGCGGCTGCGCGGGCCGTCGCCCGGCAGGACCGGGATCAGCGCCGACCAATCCGGAAAATTGGTCCGGTTTTTCTTCATGGGATTGGTTCTTTTATCGACCAATGTCATGGCGCATGGTTGGCAGACGACAACCAAGGATGCAAGCCGTGAACGACACGCCAGCCAGTTTTCCGACCACCAGCCGCAACCGCGTCAAGCGCCTGCACGAGCGCGGCAGCTACGACCATGCGGCAGTCTTCGCGGTGCTGGATGCCGGGCTGCTGTGCCATGTCGCCTATACGTTCGATGGCCAGCCCTATTGCACGCCGACCATCCACTGGCGCGAGGACGACATGCTGTACTGGCACGGCTCGTCGGCCAGCCGCATGCTGCGCAATCTGCGCGGCGGCACGCCGGCCTGTCTCACGGTGTCGCATCTCGACGGGCTGGTGCTGGCGCGCTCGGGCTTCAACCATTCGGCCAACTACCGCTCGGCGATGTGTTTCGGCACGGCGCGAATCGTCGACGAGCCGCAGGAGAAACTGAAGGCGCTGGCCGGCGTCGTCGACCGTTTCTATCCCGGCCGGAGCGAGACCCTGAGGCCGATCTCGGCGCAGGAGGCCAAGGCGACGACGGTGATCGGCATGCGTATTGAAGAGGCATCGGCGAAGGTACGCGCCAAGGGCGTCGGCGACGACGAGGAGGATTACGGGCATCCGGTTTGGGCCGGCGTCATCCCGGTGCGGATGGTGGTCGGCGCCGCCGAGCCGTGTCCGAGGCTGATGCCTGACATGGAGCGGCCGCGGAACCTGGCTGGATATGCCGAGGGCGCGCGGCTCGATGAGGCGCTGACGCAGGCGCAGCGGGTTTATGAGGGCGAAGTTTAGCCCGCGCCTAGTGGGAACGTATTCAAATCTTGCCGCTGCCGCCGCCTCGCGATATCTCGACACCATGATCACCTTCCGCCGTGCGCAGGCCTCCGACCTGCCTGATATCGTGGCCATGCTGGCCGACGATCCGCTTGGCGCCGGCCGCGAGGACGCTTCCTTGCCGCTGGCGCAAGGTTATGTCGACGCTTTCAACGCCATCGACGCCGATCCCAATCAGCTGCTGGCGGTGGCCGTGGATGGCGGCGAGGTGGTCGGCACCTTGCAGGTAACTTTCCTTGCCGGGCTCTCGCGCAAGGGCGCGTGGCGCGGCCAGATCGAGGCGGTTCGGGTCGCCGGCCACAGGCGCTCGGACGGCATCGGCAGGCAGATGATCGAATGGGCGATCGACGCGTGCCGCGCGCGCGGCTGCGGCCTCGTTCAACTGACCACCGACAAAGGGCGGGCGGACGCGCATCGTTTTTACGAAAGCCTCGGCTTCACCGGCAGCCATCTCGGCTACAAGAAGAGCCTTTAGGCGGTCGGAAAACGCTGCAACACTTTTGTGGAACTGCTCGCGGCGTTCGAGCAGTGCGCCAG